>CAYMXK010000135.1:0-7070 GCA_964393915.1 uncultured Prolixibacteraceae bacterium | reverse complement strand
CTTATTATTTTTCCTTATCGGAGTGACTCAATCTTTATTTAGAAAGTGAAATGTCAATTTTCGCAGCGATTAATCTCCCCTGTTCATTAACACCTTCCTCAAAAGAATCTTTATCAGCCCATCTGGCATCCTGTTTTTCCCAACCTGCCATAAAAAAATAGACATTAGGTTTTTCAGTTATCCCCAGACTGGTATAATAAGTCTGGGTTATCCCCTCACCTGTTTCAGGGGCAGTATAGACATCGATGGAATTTTGCGGTAAAATAATTGCCATGCCAAGCTTCTCACCGTCAAATGCCTGGTTATCGTGGGTATACATGTAGGCATATCCATTCCCGCTGTTGCTGTAAACACTGTCAGTATCGAGATTAACAATACCGGTGACGAATTTCATGCCTGTGGCACCATTTACCGTAACCACACTTTTATACCAGGGCTTGCCGGCAATTATGCAGATTCTGTGATTTAAGGTTACCATTTTTCCATCGAGAGGAATATCTTCAAAACGGAGATCAAATGTCGACCGCAGAGGGCCTTCGGCAACCAGCCGGTAAGTTCCCTTTCCATCGGGTCCCACCCGGTATAAACCGGCAGAAGTTTCCAGCGCAATTGCGCCGGCACCCAGTGAATTGGCCACCTTCAGAACATCCATTCCCCAGGGCTGCATTTCATGGTAACTGGGTCCTCCGGCGAGTCCGACACCAGGCAATATCATATCGGGAGTAACCTTACCCCAGATGTCCATGCCGTTCCTGGCATCAAAATAGTTACGAAAACCCACGATATCGTTTTCCCAACCCGGGCCTTCATACTGAAAAAATTTCTGTGTAGTCTGGGTATCAGCATTTTTCAACCTCTCGGCAGCTAAAAACAGTTTTTCACGGTCGTTTTTATCTGCAAAATGGATATTGGTGCGTACCCTGAATTCGGGTGCCTCCTCCTTTTTCCTGGTAATCAGGCTGTAGGTTTTGCTTTCACCGGCATTAAGGTCAACCATGGTAAAAAGCTCATCCCAGTTGCCATCGCCATCCAGGTCATCGAGCTGGCTGGCGATAAAGGTTCTGCCTCCATCGGCAGATAAAAGTACCACATCGCTGGCAGAAAGTTTTCCTGTCTGCTCCTCGATTTGGGCGCGTTGAATCAGCACCGGCTTTTCAACCAGGTTATAATCCGACGTGTTGGTTACGGTCAGCTGGGGCTGTTTTTGCTCACAGGCAACCATTAATGTTGCAAAAAGAATAAATAACATGTACTTCATAACTATTCAGGTATATCGTTTTCGCCTTTTACATATCCAAAATTGGCAAGAATTCCGCCATCCACAAAGAGAATGTGACCATTCACAAAATTACTCGCCTTTGATGCCAGGAACAGTGCAGCATTGGCCACATCTTCGGGTTCTCCCCAACGGCCAGCCGGGGTCCTGGTCATGACCAGATCGTTAAAAGGATGGTTTCCTTCGCGAATCGGGGCAGTCTGGGCAGTTGCTATGTAACCCGGCCCTATTCCGTTGATCTGGACATTGTATTTGGCCCATTCGCAGGTCATGTTGGCCGTCAGCAGTTTCAGTCCACCCTTTGCAGCTGCATAGGCCGATACAGAGTTCCTGCCATAAATGCTCATCATTGAGCACATATTAATAATCTTTCCTTCCCGTTTGGCAATCATGCCCGGGGCAACCCGTTTGCCAACAATCAGCGGGGCAACAAGGTCGACATCAATAACCTGCCTGAAATCGCTCACAGGCATGTCAAGTATCGGTATCCTCTTGATGATACCGGCATTATTGACTAAAATGTCGATGGTACCCACCTCCTGCTCAATTTTCGTGATACCGGCATCCACCTGGTCTTCGTCGGTAACATCAAAAACAACAGTATACAAATCAATACCAGCCTCTTTGTATTTTAACTTTGCTTCTTCCAGCCTCGATTCGGCCAGGTCATTTACACAAATTCTGGCTCCGGCTTTGCCCAGGATTATGCCTATGGCCATGCCTATACCATGCGTTCCCCCGGTAATAAGGGCTACTTTTCCTGTTAAATCAAATAGTTCTTTAATCATTTTCTATCTGTTTTTTGCATTATTGATCTCACTTCACTTTTTGAGATACGAAAAATATTTACTCCTGATCAGATGCATATAGTCAGCTTTAAAAACCCTTTCTTCTGCATTTCATAACTTCATACCCCTTTTGGCCGATACTGAATTCAGGAAAGGATTTCAGCACTGATCATTTATTTGAATATTCTACTGTCCACAGGTATGGGTTTACCTCCAGCCAGGTGTCAGCTACCTCAGTTCATAGGGCTTAATGCCGTCCATGTCAGTATAATCGAGGTTCTCTCCGGCCATGCCCCAGATGAAGTTGTAATTGCTGGTTCCTGCAGCAGAGTGGATACTCCAGCTGGGCGACAAGACGGCTTGTTCATTCTGCATCCAGATATGGCGCGTTTCCTGTGGTTGTCCCATAAAATGGCAAATAGCCTGTCCTTCAGGCACTTCAAAATAGAAATAGACTTCGTTTCTTCTTGAGTGTGTATGAGGGGGCATGGTATTCCAAACAGAGCCTGCTTTGAGTTCTGTAAGTCCCATCTGTAACTGACAGGTCTCAACCAGTTTATTGATGATCAACTGGTTTATCCGGCGTTCATTGGAAGTTTCCAATGCACCAAGGTTAAGGACGTTTGCCTTTTCGAGGGTAATGTGTGCCACGGGCAACTCCTTGTGCGCAGGCGCCGAGTTTAGATAAAACTTAGCCGGTTGGGCCGGATCGGCCGAGCGAAACACAACCTGTTTGGTACCTTTTCCCACATACAAGGCTTCTTTATAGTTGAGGACATATTCCGTTCCGTCAACCACCACTGAACCTGCCCCGCCAATATTGATCACTCCCAGTTCCCGGCGGTCGAGGAAATGAGCAGCCTTCAGCGCATCAACGGTTTCAAGAAGCAATTCTTCACCTACGGGAACAGCACCCCCTGTAATATAACGCTCAATGTGCGAATATACCAGCCGGATATTTCCCGGATCCATTATTTTTTCCACAAGAAATTCCCGGCGGATTCTGTCTGTATCGTAAGTTTTAAAATCTTCGGGATGGTAATTGAACCGTTCTTCAAAAATTATTGCCATATTTTATTCATTAAAAATTTAATAATCAAATATATCGTCTAAGAATATTTACAAAAATAAGCATAAAATAAATAGATTGCAATCGATTGCATAATAATTGAAATATATTTAACTTTACCGGCTCACTACCACGATTTCATTCAATGACCAAGAAAACAGAAGCAACCATTCATGATATCGCACGGGCCCTGAATATTTCTGCATCCACAGTCAGCAGGGCCCTGAAAGACAGTCCCCATATCAGTGATGCAACGAAAGAAAAGATCAGAAAGATGGTCGACGAAATGGGCTACAGGCCCAATATTTTGGCTTCCAGCCTGAGGACGAAACGTTCAAATACCATCGGGGTTATTGTTCCCTACATCAACCGCCACTTTTTCTCCTCGGTAGTGAGCGGTATTGAAGAAGTGGCCTACAAGGCGGGGTTTGCCGTAACCATAGCACAATCGAACGACAGCTATCAGAAAGAAATTCACATCGCAAGGGCACTCTATGATGGCCGGTTAGATGGTATAATCCTTTCCTTTGCCATGGAAACCCATAATTTCAGGCATCTCATGGCTTTTGCCGAGAGCCGTATTCCAATGGTGTTTTTCGACAGGGTTGCTGATGAAATTGAGGCCAATAAAATAGTTGTGGATGACTTTGGCGGAGGACGGATGGCCACGGAGCATCTTATCTCTGTGGGATGCCGGAATATTGCCCATGTGAGTGGGCCGCTGCATCTCAAAATATATGAAAACCGGTTAAAAGGATACCTCGCAGCACTGCAAAAAGCCGGATTAAACCCACCTGCCGGCGGAATCCTGCATAACCGGCTAACAAGAGCCGACGGGGAAGAGGCATTGAGGCAACTGCTTACCCTGAAACCACTGCCTGACGCTGTCTTTTGTGCCAATGACACCACAGCACTCAGCATCATTACCACATTGCGCAATAGTTCAATTAATGTACCGGGCGATTTGGCTGTAGTAGGCTTCAGTAATGAACCTTTTTCCGAATCGGTTACACCTTCCATCAGCACCATCGACCAACCAGGCTATGAAATGGGTGTCAAAGCAGCAGAGCTTTTAATATCTGAGATTAGAGGTGAAATATCCACCAAAGATTATCAGACCTACGTAATGCCTACAGAATTGATTATCAGAGAGTCATCAATGCAGTTAAAAACCCCATAAGATTCGTGCATGGATTTCAACCCTGAGATCAAAATTTGGTTGTCAGAAAAAAATTGGGTCCCTGAAAGAATCGTGAACAATCTAATATAACCCATCCAGAAAACGCGGCATATAATCTTTCAGGAAATCAAGGGTAAATTTTTTGGCAATAATCTTTTTGTTTTTGTCAAGCAGATATATCTGAGGAGTTGTGCGCGTATCGTAAATGATCTTAAACCTGGTAACGTGGTGTTCATCCCACACGTTATGCCATTCAGTAATATGGTGTTTGTCTATGAAATCACCCCACTCCTTTTTGTCCTCCATGGTATAAACAGCCACAACATCCACGCCCTTGTCGCGGTACGGGAGGTAAATATCATTGTATAAGGCAGGAACATACTCGCGGCAATGCGAACAATTGGGCTCATAAAAAACCAGGATGGTAAACTTTGCATTTTGCTGGTACAACCTGAACGGACTGCCGTCGTAAGCTTCCATCTGAAAGTCGCGGGCATTCTGTCCAACCAGTGAATTTTCAAGAAAAATAACGTTTTCCCTGATCCTGGCCAAAGTGGTGGAATCTGCCCACGACGCCCTGCCCGTCAGGTAAAAATCCCTGGCGATATCCACAAAAAGCGCATCCATACCCATCACATTGCTGCTAAGTGATGAATTGAGCAAATGGGAAACAACAAACCTGAACATCTTCGGATGGGGTTCTATCTGCTCAATTATCTGGAAGGCTGCAGGTTTTACAGAGTCGTAAAGCTGCAAAAGTATCCGTTCGAAATAATTCTCCAGCTTTTGTTTGATTGAAGGGGTATACAATAAACGTTCATCTGTCAGGTCGAAATATTCGAAGTAATGATTTTTCCGGTAATTGTAATGGTAAACCCATTTCAGGGAGTCGTTGGCGGTGTATTCCTCCGGAAACTCTTCGGGCTTTTTGTCCTGAAAGTAGTTCGACATCAGAAATGCACCCAGAAAGGAACCCGGATATTCGGCAGATTTTTGTTTCCAATAAGCTACCACTTCCTCATTGATACGCTGTAACTCCTCATCAATCGTCATATTTTCACCCTTAGCCGCACCACTCTTCTTTTCTTCAAGAAGTTTTCTCTCCTTTTGACGCTCAGCGACCCACTTCATGTATTTCAGAAACTCAACGCTCTCAATGCCACCTTCAATCTCCATATTTTGAACGGTAAAATCAGAATTACTTATCAGCAGATGCTGATCCTCCCCTAATAAAAAATCAAAGTGCTGGTCCTGATTAAGATAGATCTTGTAAATTCCCTGCGGCAATAAGGTGTCCCGTTTAAGCGTGCCAGTTCCTGATGCATCTGTTCTGATCGTATCATCAACCAGTATGGATGCACCATAATAGTGAGCCAGAAGAACCTGTCCGCCTGGAACCGAGGGGAGGACAACTTTCAGGTTAAATCCTTCTCCATCAGCAAAATGATTGTTCAGAAGCAAAATGGAAATTACAAGAATGAGTATCTTCTTCATTTTATGGTATTCATTTACGTCCAATGCTATCCAAAAATAACGCCACAAGATCGGCATTGTTTATTTTGCAGGATATGGATACGGCAAAAATATAGAAATGCGTTAAATTTCTGATGGCATTTTACCAGTTAAAAACTACATTTGAAACAAATTAAAATAATATGTTATCCGTTTGTGTACCGGTCTTTAATACGGATGTCAGAGCACTGGCAGCCCAGCTCGCCGATCAGGCGCGAGATATGGATGTGCCATCGGAGATAATATTTCTTGATGATTATTCTTCGCCATTATTTAAAGGCATTAACAGGGAAATCGCAGAAATCCCGGGGGTTCTTTATGAGGAACTTAAGGAGAACATGGGCAGGGCAGCCATCCGGAATTATCTTGCCCGGAAAGCCAGCCATCCCTTTGTCTTGTTTCTCGATGCTGATTCACTTCTTCCTGATAATGATTTCCTCCGCCGGTATTTGGACTGCATCACAAAATCACGGGTGGTTTGCGGCGGAACCGGATACAACAATTTCCCTCCGGGTGAGGAGACCATGCTTCGCTGGGTATACGGAAAGAAAAGGGAGCAATTAACTGCTCAACAAAGAAACAGGAAGGGATTTGCCATTACTGCCAACAACTTTCTTATTGCCCGCGAGGTGATTTTGCAACATCCTTTCAGGGAAAATATCCATGGATATGGTCACGAAGACACGGTACTTGGCTACGATCTTTCAGTATCCGGAATTCAGGTGCTGCATATTGATAATCCCGTGCTGCACACCGGCCTTGAAAATTCTGCAGAATACCTGGCAAAAACCCGGAAGGCCATTGAAAACCTTTGGTATATTTCAGGCAATCTGGTTACTGATGAATCATTTCGCAACCATTCCGGACTGCTCCGTTTCCGGAGGAGGATTCAATCACTGGGATTACTTGCTGTTATAAGATGGGGGTACCGGCTCATGAATACATCTTTGCAGAGAAAGCTCAACGGTAAATCTCCCCGGCTTTGGATGTTTGACCTTTACCGGCTGATGTATATCTGCGAACTTCGCAGCAACCATTGAGCTGGTGACTCCAATCTATTGAGGTTGAGCTGGTGACTCCCAGGTCACCTAATCAATAAGCTTCCGGCAATCATTGAGCTGGTGACTCCCAGATCACCTGCTCAATAAGCTTCCGGCAATCATTGAGCTGGTGACTCCCAGATCACCTAATCAATAAGCTTACCTGATCAATAAGCTTCTCCAAAACAGCATTCACCAGGTGAAC
>CAYMXK010000134.1:0-10949 GCA_964393915.1 uncultured Prolixibacteraceae bacterium | reverse complement strand
TTAAACCGCAAGGTTCGCAAAGGCCTGCGCAAAGGACGCTATTGGTTATTTAATAATCTTTAATTCCGTTTCTATAACTGTATTCTTTGCGTCCATTGCGTTTTTCCCTTGCGCCCATTGCGGTTAAGATTAAAACCGTACATTGCGTTTTTCCCTTGCGTCCATTGCGGTTAAGATTTTATCAGCAAAAAAATCTGCTCAGATAGTCTACTGGAATAATTTATTTTTAAAAAGCCAAAAACATATTCCGAAATTGCCTTGTTTATAATCATTGTAATGCAAGATTTTTAATTTTAATGTGTTTATTTTGAAATATGGTTCTTCTTAAGAAATACTTCATTCAGGCAGGACTTGCCTTTATTGTTCTGATGCTGGCAGGGTTTGGCGATATGCAACCTGAGCGCCCCACCACAGGATTTTGGGCTATGGAAGGCAACCTCACCGTACATCCCTTTGCTACCGACAAGCTCGATTCACTGTCAGGACAGGAGATATATGAACTGCGCGACAGTTTGGGCGTAACCCTCTGGTTTGGCCGACACATCTTCAAGGATGTTTGCATGACCGGACAATGCAAAATGATACGTCTCTGGCTGTTCTGGGACGGCGCAGGAAATTATCTTGGCTTTCATATTCCTGAAGATGAGCCGCTTACTAAATCAGACCATACTGAATTCGAAACCCCCGACTACGAAAAGCTGCACGTCATTCTGACGGAAAGGGAGTCAATCCTGAAAGATCTTAAAACCGAAGACCTGACAGAAAAACCTGAAGTGGAAAATCCGTTTGAAGTTGATGGCTATACCGCCGCCACCAAACCGGGCCTCGACGAAGTTGTAGTAAAAGATGCCGTTTATACCTGCCATACCTTGTGGCACACCGTCTATGGCCCTACCCAAACAGCCATTGCGGAGATACTGGAAACACGTATAAGCGAAGATTACCTTGAACTGATGTTTGCGGATGGAAAGACTTCTTTGGTTTCCTGGGCCATCAATAGTGTGGCAAAAGAAAGCACATATCATACAAAGTTTTATCCCCATATTCTCGGTGCCCTGCTCTCAGACGATGCAGCGCTTTCCAAACAGGCCCTGGATTACTTTTCTCCCGGGAGGCTTACCGAAGAAGAGGTTCAGTTGCAGCTGACCAGGTTAATCCCTCAGACGGGGTCACAAAAGAAATACGACATCATCTGGAAACTGGTCGAGGCAGGTGTAATCTACGAATCTGTAGTTCTTCAACTGCTGGAATACTTCGACCAGCAACATATCGGGGTAGGATCACTAAACCTCGTCTATCGGCTTGTCCAGCCCGACCACCTTGCCAGCAACACTGAAATCAACGCAGAACTGCAGAAACTGGCTGCCCACGATAATGCCTACATCCGCAACCTGACAGGCAAACTTCTGTCCAAAGGAAAATAGTATATTGCTGACAATATCCCTCGGAAACCGGAGGAATTCTCCAGGCAGTAGGATGACATATATCAACTGGTCATCTTTTTCCCTTACCATTAAAACAGTAGCCCCGGGTGCCTGCCTATCGGAGACATCGGCCCTCTCTGCCTCCGGGAATATTCAGTGAACAACGAACATCCTTGGTTCAGCAATGTACTTCGTTTTAATTTTTTTGTAGCTTTGAAACTTTCAAAACTGATTGCTGATGGTAACATTGCTGATTTCCCTGGTTGCCCTGATTCTGGGTTATGTATTCTATTCCAGGTACATAGAGCGCGTTTTCGGTGCCGATCCTGAAAGGAAGACGCCCGCCATAACCATGCCCGACGGAGTGGATTATATTCCCCTAAAGTGGTGGAAAGCTTTTCTGATCCAGTTTCTCAATATTGCCGGACTGGGCCCTATTTTTGGAGCCATCGCCGGTGCCATGTGGGGGCCGGTGGCCTATTTATGGATCGTCCTTGGAGCCATATTTGCCGGGGCAACCCACGATTACTTCTCAGGCATGCTCTCCATCAAACACAAAGGTCTGAGCATCACTGAAATTGTGGGCATCTATATGGGCAAATTCACCAAACAGTTTATGCGCGCATTTACCGTATTGCTGATGATTATGGTCGGAACTGTATTCATAATGGGTCCTGCCAAGATACTATCAGGGATGACGCCCGACTTTGCCACCATGTCGTTCTGGGTGTGGGTGGTTTTTCTCTATTACGTTCTGGCCACCATGCTGCCTATCGACAAGATCATAGGCCGCTTCTACCCCGTATTTGGTTTTGCCCTGATGTTTATGGCTGTCAGCCTGATTATCGCCTTGTTTGTAAAAGGATATCATATCCCCGAACTGACATTCGAAAGCATGCAGAACTTTCACAACAAAGCTGATAAATTCCCCATATTCCCCATGCTGTTCATTACTATAGCCTGCGGGGCAATTTCAGGGTTTCACGCTACACAGGCGCCCCTTATGGCCCGGTGTCTGACCAACGAAAAGCAGGGCCGCAAAGTGTTTTATGGCGCAATGATTACCGAGGCGGTCGTGGCCATGATCTGGGCATCCATTGCCATGAGCTTCTTTGGTGGTATCGGAGAACTCAACAGCGTCATGGTTGAGCACAAAGGCAATGCGGCCTGGGTTGTCAACGAAGTGGCCAACTCCCTGCTGGGCAAGTTTGGCGCTGTCCTGGCACTCCTGGGTGTAGTTGCTGCCCCAATTACTTCGGGCGATACTGCCTTTCGCAGTGCCCGCCTGATTGTGGCCGATTTCCTCAACCTGAAGCAAGGGCCTGTTAAGAACCGGCTGATGGTTAGTATTCCGTTATTTGCAGTGGGCTTATTGCTCACCCAGGTCAACTTCGATATCATCTGGAGATACTTTGCCTGGTCAAACCAAACTCTTGCAACCGTAGTTCTCTGGACCATAACGGTATACCTGGCGACTCAGAAGAAGAACTTCTGGATTACCCTGCTTCCCGCCTTGTTTATGACCATGGTGGTAACTGTCTATCTGATGCTGGCACCTGAAGGACTCAGACTCTCAAAAGAAATTTCCTACACCGCAGGAGCAATAATTACAGTGGCCTCCGGAGCAGGGTTCTTTTTTTACAACAGAAATATTGAAACAAAATCCCAATATAAACGACCATAGCCAGGCTCCTGATGATGTTGTCCTGATGGTATTAGGTTCAGCCGGGGAATGCAAAAACCTCCTGGCTTATTCCACAGAAAGAATTGGATGAACACCGCTTTGACCGTCTTTACCGCAATGCACGAGTCGCCTTTCAGCGGGATTTGCTTTATGACGATCACCTAAAAATCCTCGTGCCAAATACAAAACGCTGGCTCCACCAGGGATTGTTAAGTGGGGTAATAATTACCCCGGAAGATGTGGAAGCATGCAAAAATTGTCCGCTGCCAATGTAAATACCTACATGGGTTATATAATCGGATGTGGTATACGATTTGGTGAAGAAAACCAGGTCGCCACGTTTCAGGTCAGTGGGGTTGAAAATAATACGCCCGTAACGCGCCTGATCCTGTGAACGCCGTGGCATCGCAATTTTATGTGCTTGAAACGAGGTGTAGGTAAGACCCGAACAATCCATGCACCTGGCCGTGGCTCCACCCATACAATGTGGCGTGCCTAAGAATTTTTCAGCGGTGCTTATTATCCGGTTGGGTTTGGTGCGTCCGGTATTCAACATATTTTGCGTTCCACTATTCAGAAATGCCAGCATCTCAGGGTCGGAAATAATTACGGGTGCTGAGGTGGGAAATTGCCTTTTGCTGCAAGAAGTAACAGTTAATCCAAGAGCCAGCAGAAAAATCAGAATAATCCGGTTCTTGGGGAGTCTATTATAGTTACCAGAAAAAAAAACAGGCTGCATACTTAAAATTTGATGGCTAAAATATGAAAAAATACTTTATACAATTATTTCTCCCCGGGTATTGTCTTTTATTCTTAATAGCTGTAAATTGTTCAGACTAAATACTCTTTTATACGTCAGCTATGGAAAACAACTTTATCGATCTGCACATTCATCCTGCTATGAAGCCCCTCGGAAAAAGCTTTGACAGGACACCGGGAGTTAACAGCACCCGCCGAAACGACCCAAGTAGTATTTGGTACTACGATCCGCCCACATTCAAAGACAAGTTAATCAATATAGCTGTTTCGCTCACCAAATTCCGGCAATCCGATTTTACTTCGCTGGCATATGGAGGGGCTCATGTGGTATTTGTTGCCTTAAGCGGCCTCGAAAAGGGTTTTGTTATGAACAAACTTGGCACCCGCCTCATTGGTGACGTGTTGAACAACCTGGTTATAGGAATCGGCAGGGAAAGGATCGACCATATACAGTCCATGAAAGACTATTTTACTGACCTGAAACTGGAGTATGATTTCTACAAACAACTCGATGGGCACAAATACAAAATTGACGGAGAATGGTTCAGTTACAGGATTGCTAACTGCTTCGAAGAAATTGATTTACCTTCCGAAGAGGGAGTGAATACCATTTATGTGATTCTCACCGTCGAAGGAACCCAGGTTTTCAATAGTGGGCTTATGAGCATGGGGATTACTGCGGATGAAACAGAAGTTCTCGACAACCTCCGACAAATGAAACAATGGGATAAAAGGATATTCTTTGTTGGGATGGCCCATCATTTTTATAACGAACAATGTGGCCACGCTCCAAGCCTTCATGGAATTGCCAGAAAAATCTGCGACCAGACCGATGGAGTGAATACCGGGTTTACTGATCTGGGACTGAAAGTCCTGAACGAATTACTCGACAATACCAACAACAAACGGATTTTAATTGATCTTAAGCACCTGAGCATAAAAGCCCGCCAGCAATACTATTCAATCCTCGAAAATGAATATGCCGGAGAAAATATCCCCCTGATTGTCAGCCATGGAGCGGTTACTGGCTTGAAATCACACGGTAATCAGGTTATTGATATTCAGGGGTCATCGGGGAAATTTCAGGAAGAGGAAATTAACTTTTATGATGATGAGATATTAAAAATTGATGAATCGCGCGGTATATTCGGGTTACAACTTGATGAACGCAGGATTGCTTCAAAAACCTTGCTGAAGCAGAGCAGTTTTAAAACCAGCAGGCGGAAAATGCTGTATGTAAAGTCGCAACTCGTGTGGAACCAGATTCAACATATTGCAGAAGTACTCGACAAAGCTGGCCGCTTCGCCTGGGGAATTCAGGCCATAGGGTCCGATTACGACGGTATGATCGATCCGCTCAATGGTTTCTGGACCGCAGAAGACATGCCTTTGCTCGACAGTTATCTTGAAAAACATGCTTTTAACTATCTCAACTCTGCAGAGTCGGCCCATTTAAACAGCTTTAACAGGATAAAAACCAGCGAAATCATTCAACGGTTTATGCACGACAATGCCTTTGAATTTCTCAGCAGGAATTTTTAGACCCAGCACAGCACTTATTCATAATTTCCGTATTTTTAGGAGCTTTGAACCTCAAAAAAGGATCGAAGGAACTTTAACTGAATCACCTGAGAAACGATTACAACAAAACCTGTAATATCCTTATTATGATAAAGTCAGTTCAATATTTACGGTTTGTTTTTCCACTTTTGCTATGGATAGCTGCAGGCTGTACTACTCCTGTCAATGACCATTATTCGGCTGAAGATTTTGTAAATGTTCCGAAAATAGACCTCCACTTACATTACGAAACTTTGGATGACCGCTTCCTGCTTTTTGCCGATTCCCTGGGATTCAGGCTGGTGTCGCCCAATGTCGATTCGGGAAGGTCGATCGATGATCAACTCGATGTTGCCATCGAACTGAAGAAAAAGCATCCCGATAAGTTTGCATTCTTTGGCACGTTCGGAGTGGAACATTTCGGAACCGAAGATTTTGCCGGCCGGATAATTGCCCGGATTGACAGTTGTATGAAGGCAGGTGCATCCGGAATAAAAATCTGGAAAAATATCGGAATGGTATTGAAAGACACTGAAGGAAACTATGTTATGGCCGACCATCCGGCATTCGAACCGGTTTTCAAATATCTCGAAGACAACAATATTCCACTCCTGGCACACCTGGGTGAACCTAAAAACTGCTGGCTCCCGCTCGAAGAGATGACTTTGGATAATGACCGCAGTTATTTTACCAGGAATCCACAGTACCACATGTACCTTCACCCTGAGGCACCCTCATACGACGACCAGATTAACGTTCTCGACAACTTGCTGCAGCGATATCCGGGAATCAACTACACAGGAGCGCATCTGGCCAGTCTGGAGTGGAACGTGGATGAGGTAGCCAGGAGACTGGATGAATTTCCTGCGTTTCAGGTAGAATTCTCGGCCCGAATCGGCCATCTGCAATATCAATCCATCACTCATCCGGAGAAAGTACGCGATTTTATGATCAAATACCAGGACCGAATCATGTATGGTACCGATACAGGGGTGAGAAATAGCAGCACCAACTATGCACAAGTTTCAGAAAGCCTGCATAAACGATGGCTCGACCACTGGCGCTGGCTGACTACCGATGAGGAGGTAATTGTCGGCGACCTTGGCAACAGGGCCGTAAAAGGTATTAAACTTCCCCGCGAAGTGATCGATAAAATTTACTTCAGCAACGCGGAAAGGTTCTTCTAACAGGGACGATCAATAAAAAATTTCCGTTTTCCAAAGATTCATGATTAGCCTTTTGCATTAAAATATCTATCTGACTATGAAGCCACAACCAACCGAACGTCTGGGATCGCTTGACGTATTAAGAGGGTTCGACCTGTTTTGCCTTGTATTTTTTCAGCCTGTATTCACGGCTTTGGCCAGGGTAATGGATGTTCCCTGGTTAAATGCCATTACCACTCAATTTGAACATGTGCAATGGGAAGGATTTGCCTTCTGGGATATCATCATGCCGTTGTTTATGTTCATGGCAGGAGCATCGATGCCATTCGCCTTTGCCAAATACCTCAATAATGGCGGGAAAGTCAGCCTTTACAAGAGGATTCTGAAGCGCGTCGTACTTCTGTGGATTTTTGGTATGATGTGCCAGGGCAACCTGCTGGCGCTCGATCCAAATAAAATATACTTCTATTCCAATACGCTGCAAGCCATTGCCATGGGCTACCTGATCTCGGCCATTTTGCTGCTCAATTTCAAATTGCGGGGGCAGCTCATCATTACTTCCGGCCTTCTGGTCACCTACTGGCTTTTGCTTACATTTGTGCGGGCTGATGGCTTTGGCGGCGGCAATTTCACACCCGACCAAAACCTGGCTGAATACATCGACCGGATCGTCCTGGGGCGCTTCCGCGACAGGGCTGTAGCAACCGAAGCGGGGCTCGACTTTGGAAATTACCGGTATACCTGGATTTTGAGCAGTCTCAATTTCGGCGTTACGGTAATGACCGGTGTATTTGCCGGCCATATTATGAAGAGTGGCCTTCCCAAACTGAAAAAAGTACAATGGCTTGTCATTGGTGGTGTGGCCATGATGGTCGCCGGACAAATCTGGGGTCTGCACATGCCCGTGATCAAGAAAATCTGGACCAGTTCGATGACCCTTTACAGCAGCGGCATCTGCTTTTTACTGATGGCGCTTTTCTACTACCTCATTGATTACCGCAACTACGGGAAATACCTCAACTGGCTGAAAATATACGGGATGAATTCCATTCTGGCCTACATGCTTTTTTCTATCCTGAAATTAGACGGCGTCAGCAGGTCCCTGCTATTCGGAATGGAACAATACCTGGGCGCGTATTATCCGGTTCTGATCCGGTTAGCCAACGTTTCCATCATCTTTTTCATTCTCTGGGTGATGTACCGGCAGAAAATGTTTTTGAAGGTGTAATCATTTCTTCAGTGGCTTTAACAAACTCTATCATTTCTTTATGCATTACAACTACTTCTTCCTTTTCAAAGGTTATAAAAGCGTCATAATCAACTTTGCTTTTCAAAAGCATTAACTTGCAGAATCTTCATCCTGACTTTCTGTCACTTTAGGAACCTGTTCCGGATTTAGAAATTTGGGCATTCCTTAATCTTTAATTTTAGCTATCATAACCACCGGATTATCATTTTCTTTTATGTTTCTTAATTTTTGAAGATGCGATGGGAGTTTAGCAGCCTTACCAGGATTTTCGGCTATCCATTGTTTGATTTGGTAAGGTTCAAGAAATCCAATCAACTCATTTCTGGTGCTTAACGAAATGGGATGAAATGGCATAAAACCATCTATGTCATTTTCAAAACCATTAATTTGCAAATTCCTGTAATTTGGAATCGTAACCTGATTTGTACGTTTATCAAAGTAGCAGAAATAACTCATTTTTTTAAAATACAACTGAAAAAAGATCTGATGTTTCGTTTCGAGAATGTTCTGGATATTATGGTACTGAACATAGTCAAATTTGTGCATTTCATAAAATGGAGGGCAATACTTTCCTGATTTAAACACAAATGCGGGTATCAGTTTATTCGTGGTAATCCGGAACACGGTATCGTTAAAATATTCTTTAATAGATAATTCTTTGTTGAAATAATAGAAAAAAGCACCATAATTTGTTGTACGCTGTGGTATATATTGAAATTTCCTGTTGTCATAAAGAGCAGAAATAATTTTATCCATTTCAGAATCGTAAATTATCACTCTTAATGTATCAAAATCAGTTTGTTTTTTGAAATAAACAGCATACGAATTACCACTTAACCATGCTATTTGCCTGGGCCATTTCTCAAATTTGAGTTTGGTTAGAATTTCTCCTTTTGTTGAGAATTCAATTAAAGGATAATCCCAACCCAGGGCGGTAATGATAATTTCTCCGTTTTTCAGGTACGCAGATTTGGAATTCATAAAACCTTTAGGGCCATGACCATATTCTCCAATGGATCTTATGAATTCTCCAGTTTTTGAATCAAATGTTAATATCTGATGATGGGCAGAGCAAACAATAATGGAATCGTAAATATTCAGACTTACACCGGGCCCTATAAGAGACTCTTTTTTAGTCTCCAATGGCAGATAGGAAATTTCCGAAGCAATCTTACTTAGATATACAGGATTATCTTTTTCAGGTATTTTTGTCAAATCAATTTCATATAGGTTTTTCAAGCCTCTGTTATGGTTGTCTAAAGTAAAAGAAACTAGAAATAAATGGATTAACCAAAAGAGCATTAAGCTTTTATATTGAATAAAACTTTTAGATATGACTGAAAAATACCATTTTCCCTCCATTTCATTCCATGAGGTTCGGATTTGTTTTTGCTCAAATAACTTGATGGCATTTATTTTATTCATAGCAACATGAGTTATTTCAATATTTTCCGGTTTTCAACTTCCTGTAATATTTTCATCTGCTGAATGGCTATCAGGTTCAATTTTATAAGTCTTTCTTTTTGGGGCATATTTTCATTGATAAACACGGCATTCAGGTTTTCCATATTCGACAGGCAGATTAATTCATTGATTGTGGCATAATCCCGGAAATTCCCTTTTAAACCGGGGTTTGCAACGCGCCACTGTTTTGCCGTAAGGCCAAACATGGCTATGTTAAGAACATCAGCCTCGTTGGCATAAATAATTGAAGTTTGAGCCAGTGAAAGTTCCTGTGGTATAAGGTTTTGTTTAACTGCATCGGTGTGTATATGGTAATTTAGCTTTGCCAATTCACGCTTTGCACTCCAGCCCAGTTGTTTTTGTTCTGCCTCTTTAAGACGTTGGAATTCTTTAAGTAAATACAATTTGAATTGAGGAGAAACCCAGGAGGCAAATTCAAAGGCGATGTCTTTATGGGCATACGTACCACCATAGCGACCTGCTTTAGCAACAATACCGGTAGAATTCGTTTTTTCGGTCCATTGTTTAACCGAAAGGATAAATCTGTTTAACCCGGCTGCATTTTTAATTCCCTCGAATTCGGGGGAATTAAAATTAGGGTTATACATTTCTTCCCAAATCCCAATGAATTCAATTGTATTCTTATTTCTTAACCATTTTTCAATTAGAGCCAAACCATTCTCAATGTTTTTAACCATATCAGTCAACGAAATATAGTCGTTTTCATTTATCTCGATAATGGTTATTTCCGTATTATTTACATTAATTTTTGCCATATTCTCTTATTTTATCTGATTTGTTTTAAACCCATCGAATTCGATGGATTTAAAGTGATCAAATCCGACCACTTTAAAAGTCGGTTAATTTTCCTGCTCATCTTCAGCCCTCCATTTTTACAGGTTCAACATATTCTACACCCCAAGCATCTGCTAATATTTGATTGATTTTCTTTTGGGCTTCGGTTGGTCAAGAGTTATTATTCCTTGGCCAACCTACAGGTCAAATTGAGAAGAAAGTGGTAAAAGCATTTGCAGTCAATGGCCACATCGTCTTTGCCTCCGCTTCTATAGTTCTCTCCTTTCAGGTTTATAGGGTCTTCGTTTTTCATTCTTTCAGTTTTACAATCATTACAACCGAATTGTCGTCAATTTTTATTTTTTGGATTACTTCAACAAACGATTTTTCAAACTGATACTTATATCTATTCTCATTATAAAACGATATCGCTTCTATGGGGTCAATAAATGAAATTAAAGAGTTATCACCATCCGTGAAATTTGGATAGAAACAAGGAAGTATTTCATCATCGCGGGAAATTAAAGAAACTCTGTTCTTTCTCTTCTCATATACTGCCAGCCCGATTAACCCTGATTTCTTATCAGGATAAGAGGGCATAGTAACATTAAATATTTCACCCCAAAATCCTAATTGTATGAAGAGATAGTTTTTTGTTTCAACAGGAACTTTTCTTAAATATGAGGTGTACTCTCTTACAAATATGTCCCATGGTGCCATATCGGGCCTTACTTTTTCCGGAATTTTATAATTACCCAGGTTAACTACATATTTTGGGTTCAAATAAAAACTTTCATCAATTTCGAATATTGTATCGTTGCAGAAAGTGGTGATTTTAAGAGAATTCT
>CAYMXK010000133.1:0-10965 GCA_964393915.1 uncultured Prolixibacteraceae bacterium | reverse complement strand
ATGGTGCCCCGCCAGCCTGCATGTATGGCTCCCGCAACCCTTCTGACCGGGTCGTAAAGCAATACAGGAACACAATCTGCCGTCTGAATGCAAAGGCACAACCCTGGTTGCCCGGTGATCAATGCATCAATATCACCCAGCCCTTCTGTTGAATTGTTTTTGATGGTGGCGATGTTGGATGTATGACACTGGACAGGAAAAATCATGTTGGCAGGTGGTATGTGAAGCAGGACGGAAAGCCTTTTAAGGTGACACGGGTCGTAACGTCTTCCCTGATACCTGACCGTTGTTTCCCCAAAATCCTCCCTTGTTGTGGTAAATGCCTTTAGTTCGCTGAATTTCCTGAAAATTGAATAATCGATCATGGGTTTTGTTATTCTGAGTAAAGCAATTGGTTGAGCCGTTCCTTATTGAGCAAGTGTATGGTTTTTCTATCTATCCTGATGATCCCTTCCCTTTGCATTTCTCCCATCACCCGGGCCAGCGAAGGGCGGGTTACCCCAAACAGGTCGGCAAGCTGCTGCTGGGTCTGGTTCAGCTCAATCGACTGATACCAGGATCCTGCTTCCTGCAGAAGAAAATGTGCTAACTTGCCCTTGATGCTCCTGAAACTCAAAAAATGCAATTTGTTTGAAAGAAATTGTGTTCTCGATGAAATGGCATTCAGATAGTTGATGAGAATTTGCTTTTCCATCTGCATCAGAATTAAAAATTCGGGAATGGGTATCGACATAATCTCCACCTCGCTGTTGGTGGTTACCGATACAGGAAAGAGATTTTTATTGCCGAAGAGAAAGGCTGTGGCCAGCGGGCGGGGTGCCTCTATGTCTTCAATTTTCAATGTTTTTCCGGAATAGTCCACCATCTCGCCCTTGACTGAACCTTTCTGGATAATGTACAGTTTTGTCACAGTGTCTCCCATATTGGCCAGCAGATAGTCTTTCGGATATTTTTTTACCTGATACAGGATCTTGCTTAAAAGCTGTTCAATTTTTTCAGGATGGAGGCCCATAAAAATCGGGGAATGGGACAGGAGCTGGTAATTCGGCATAATTTTCAGGTTTTGTAACAAATGGTACTTCTCACAAAACAGTACCACAATATTTTTGTTGTGTAAAAACGAAAGAAAATGATCAGAGAAATTGTAAAAATAGATGAAGACCTTTGCAACGGATGCGGGTTGTGCGTGCCAAATTGCCACGAAGGAGCCCTGCAGATTATCGATGGGAAGGCAAGGTTGATCAGTGAACTGATGTGTGATGGTTTAGGTGCCTGTATCGGTCACTGCCCGGAGGGGGCCATTACTATTGAAGAGAGGGAGGCTGAAGCTTATGATGAAACAACCGTAATTGCTCAAATGGTAAAAAGTGGAAAAAATACTGTATTTGCCCATCTGAAGCATCTACAGGAGCATGGGGAAACGGGATTCCTGAAAGAGGCTACCACCTGGCTCAGGGCCAACCGTGAAGCTCTGCCCTTTACAATTGCAGAGGTACACGAATTGTTAAACGGCAGCAGAGAGCAGAAATCAGCCCCTTCTGCGGGTGACGGTTGCGGATGCGCAGGATCTGCTCCACAGGCATTCGCTGCGGCAGGAGGCTTGCGCATGGCGGCCCCTGTTACGGCCCCGGCTCCCGGTGATTCTGAGCTTACCCAATGGCCTGTTCAGCTGCATCTTATCAATCCGGCTGCATCCTACTTCAATGGTGCCGACCTTCTGGTGGCTGCCGATTGTGCTGCGTTTGCCCATGGCGATTTCCACCGCACTTTTATCAAAGGGAAAAAGCTGGTGATTGCCTGTCCAAAACTCGACAATAGCAAAGAAACATATATTCAGAAAATTATACGCCTGATTGATGATTCAAGGGTTAATACCATTTCCGTGGTGATTATGGAAGTCCCCTGTTGCGGAGGTCTGATCCAAATGGTGCAGTACGCCGCACAAGTGGCCAACCGAAGGGTTCCTGTTAAGTCTGTTACCATTAGCATAAGAGGTGATGTATTGGAAGAAAAATGGGTATAGTGTGTTTAAGGGCAAATGTAAACTTCACCTGGTGACTTGGGCTCACCTGGTGAATAGTTTGTGAAAAGACCCTATTGAGCAGGTGATCTGAAAGTCACCAGCTCAACTGTCTGTGTTCACCTGGTGACTTGGGCTCACCTGGTGAATAGTTTGTGAAAAGACTCTATTGAGCAGGTGATCTGAAAGTCACCAGCTCAACTTTCTCGCCAATCCCTTGCATATTAACAATATGTTTTTTATTATGTTTTAATTTCCTGAACCGGTTTAAATATTGTGATGTTATATTCTGTCACTACGAAACAAATGATTTCCTCCATAAACCTGATAAACAATTCATTGATGGGATCGAAGTTCTTCTCCAGTACTTCAATTGCTTTCTGGCTTAAGGCAGGAAGTGAGGTATAATTGGCCATAATCCGGAGGGCTTTTTCAAGGCCTTCAACAGAGGCATAAGATTCGAGCCGTTTATGCTTTATCATTATCGGAAGGAATTGTTGTACTCTGAATGGTAACTTTAAGTAGTGGGAAAGTAAAATTGAATGGGCATTCCGTGCAAAATCACGAAGTTGGTAGCCCGAAAACTGGTTCCATTGTTTTGCCAGTAGATGGTCAAAAACTACATCCCCAACAATTCCTGAATAACGGCCATAATCCGGATAGAAATATTTTCGCGCCTCCCGAAACAGATGATGGTTATCCGTGAAATTATCGATAGAGCGGTGCAACAGAATCCCTTTTCGGATATCACCAGAGTAATTTTCAAATTTTCTCCCCTTGACGTAGTCGCCAATAAAGTTTCCAGTTTTGATAGCTTCAGATTCTCCCGATAGGTAAAGGTGGGCAAGAAAATTCATCGTACATTTGTTATTGCTCTTTAACGTAAAGTTTGCTTAAAATGTTTTTAAACACCCCTGCTGTTTTTTCATACTGAGTTTTATCTTGTTTTTCAAACATGGAATCACTTACTTTTCAATCATAAAATACAACCTATGAAACCGCAGAAAGTTATTATTATCGGGGCCGCCGGCCGTGATTTTCACAACTTCAATACCTTTTTCAGAAACAACGACGATTACCGGGTAGTAGCGTTCACGGCAGCGCAGATACCTGATATTGATGGCAGAAAATATCCTGCGGAACTTGCCGGAGATAATTATCCACAGGGCATCCCCATCTACCCGCAGGAAGAGCTGCCTGTACTGATAAAGTCACTCATGGCTGAGATCTGCGTGTTTTCCTACAGCGATGTCCCTAACCAGTTGGTGATGCGGATTGCCGCGCTGGTCAACGCTTGCGGTGCCATGTTCATGCTCCTTGGTCCGAAGCAGACCGAACTGAAAAGCAAAAAACCGGTGATTTCAGTCTGTGCCACACGCACAGGGTCAGGGAAGAGCCAGACAAGCCGGAAAATTGTGCAGATGCTGATGGAACGCGGTTTAAAGGTGGTGGCAGTGCGTCATCCCATGCCCTACGGCAATCTTATCGAACAAAAGGTACAGCGGTTTGCAGCCATTGAAGACCTGGAATTTCACAAATGCACCATCGAAGAAATTGAGGAGTATGAGCCTCACATTGTGAGGGGCAACGTCATCTATTCCGGAGTCGACTACGAAGCTATCCTGCGCGCTGCGGAGGCCGATCCGGCGGGTTGTGACATCATCCTCTGGGATGGCGGGAACAATGATTTCCCATTTTTCAAGCCCGATCTTGCCATTACTGTGGCTGATCCGCACCGGGCAGGTGCCGAGCTGACCTATTATCCTGCCGAGTTGAACATTCGCCTTGCCGATGTGGTGATCATCAACAAAATAGATACAGCTTCTCCGGAGAGTATTGATATGGTGAGGAAAAATATTGACATGATCAATCCGGGGGCTGTTGTTATTGATGCGGCAAGTCCAGTCCGGGTGGATGATCCTTCGCTGATACGTGGCCGGAAAGTTCTGGCAGTGGAGGATGGTCCCACCCTTACCCATGGTGAAATGAAAATTGGTGCGGCGGTTATAGCTGCCCGCAAATTTGGCGCTGCCCAACTGGTTGATCCCCGTCCCTATCTTTCAGGAAAGTTAAAGGAAACCTTCAGGCTTTACCCCGGGATCGGAACTTTGCTTCCTGCGATGGGTTACAGTCCGGAACAGGTGTGTGATCTTGAAGATACCATCAACAATACCGATTGTGATACAGTTATTATAGGAACCCCCATAGACCTACAGCGGCTCATAAAGATCAATAAGCCGGTCACCCGTGTCTATTATGACCTCGAAGAAATCGGATATCCTAAGCTTGACGAGGTTTTGCATGGTTTCCTTGATCGCTTAGACCTTTTGTAAAGTATATTTTTCTGTTTTTCCTTTAACGGCTGCATTAATTTTTCGATAATTGACAGCCTGATTTCTGGTGCGGGAGAAATAGAGGTATACTCTAACAGCTATTTTGCTATTTTTGTATGATTATATCTGAAAACAATGAGCAATAAAATAGTTGCATTTGGTGAACTGGTCTGGGATATTTTTACCGAAGGCAAAGAACTTGGAGGGGCTCCGGTAAATCTGGTTTACAGGGTAAATTCCTTTGGAGATCAGGGAATTCTCTTATCCCGGATCGGAAATGATGAGCTGGGCCATGAAGCATTGGTCCAGATGAAAAAACTTGAAATATCGGATAAAAACGTACAGGTAGACAATGCCTTCCCTACAGGGACTGCCACTGTGAGAGTGGGTAGTGAAGGCAGGGCAGATTACATAATCGAACCTGATGTGGCTTTCGACCATATTGAACTGACCGCGGATGCACTTAAGCTTGTGCGTGATGCCGACTGTCTGGTGTATGGCACGCTGGTGCAGCGTTACGGGATTTCCAAGAATACGTTACGTGAGCTCCTGAACGACGCACCAGGGCCATTGAAATACCTCGATCTCAAACTTCGCAAAAATTGTTACAACCGCCCGATATTGGAAAGTAGCCTCCAGGCAGCCAACATTTTGCGGGTAAAGGAGAATGAACTTTATACCCTGAAAAGTGATCTTGGTTTGTTTGAATATGAGACCAAAGCACTTGCCCAGGAAGTTATCAATGAATATAACGTGGATATTGTTTTGGTAACTAAAAGCAAATCAGGTGCATTCGCCATAACAAGTGACGGTGGCTATTTCGAAGACCCGGGTTACATGATCGATTTGATAGATACCGTCGGCTCAGGTTCTGCCTTTTCAGCCGGATTCCTGCATGTATATCTTGAAAATAAAGACGTGGAAGAAGCCCTGAAGTTTGGCAATGCGGCGGGAGCAGTTACCGCAGCCACGCATGGGGCAACATCTGTGATAACAAAAAAAAGAATTACTGAACTGATGCGAAAGGGTGAACGCCGATAATATATATCTTTAGGCGTATCTATCAACTTTTGCATTATGACAACAAGCCGAAGAAACTTCATCCGGACTACCTCTCTGGCAGCCGCTACTCTAGGTATAACCGGCCCTATGCGCGCCGGTTCATTTTCCGGTACTCCTTCCGATAAACTCAATGTAGCCCTGATAGGTGTCAGGAATATGGGTTTTGGAATTTTGGAAAGACATATGGAAACCGGCCAGGTAAACTGTGTTGGACTGTGTGATGTGGATAAAAACCTGCTTGAAAAAAGAGGAGGCGATGTACAGAAAAAATATGGCCAATCTCCAAAGCTCTATGCAGACTTCAGGCAATTGCTTGAAAGCAGTGAAGCTGACGCAGTGATTATTGGAACACCCGACCACTGGCATTGTTTGCAAACCGTATATGCCTGCGAGGCCGGAAAGGATGTATATGTGGAGAAACCCATGGCCAATTCCATTGCTGAATGTGATATCATGGTGAAGGCTGCCAAAAAATATAACCGGATAGTCCAGGTAGGTCAGCAGCAAAGAAGCGGGATCAACTGGCAGGCAGTTAACCATATGATCAGGGATGGTAATATCGGTAAACTGCGCAAGGTGAATATCTGGGGGAACTTTAACTATGGGGTTGGGCAGCCGGTACAGCCAAACCAGGCTGTTCCCGATGGGGTTGATTTTGATATGTGGCTGGGGCCCGCACCGCTCAGGCCATTTAACCCGGGACGTTTTCACGGTAGCTGGAGAATGTTCTGGGACCATGGCGGCGGATTAATGACCGACTGGGGCGTGCACCTTATCGATATGGCCTTCTGGGCCAAAGAGCTGGTAACCCCACCCAAAATAACCCTTGCCTCAGGAGGCAACCTTTCCTTTGAGAACAATGATCACGAAACTTATGATACCATGTCGGTAATTTGGCAGCACGACGATTTTATCGTTACCTGGGAACATACAGCCGGCACCCAGGGCGGACCATGGGACAAGAACTATGGCCTGGCATTTATCGGCGACAACGCCACAATTGTAGTCAACCGTTTGGGCTATAAGGTAATTCCAGAGTGGGACGGCAACAAAAAGGAACACAAGGCCGAGCCGATGGAAGTGGCCATGCAGGGAGAAAACCACGGCGCACATGTGGCCGATTTTATCGAATGCGTGAAAAGCCGCAAAGCTCCTGCCTGCACGCCTGAAAAGGGGAGGGCTGTGGCTGTGGCTGCCCATGCTGCCAATATTGCTGTCAGGACCGGGGAGAACATGCTGATCTGGGACGAAAAGGCAGGCAAATTCTCCAATTCCGAAAAAGCCAATATCATGGCTGTTCCCAATTACCGCAAACCATGGGAACTTCCGGTAATTTAAACCTGTTTCCAACCAAAATTAATTTGTCATGTTGACTATAAATCGCCGTAATTTCATACGGCAAACAGCAATAACCACTGCCGGGGTGATGGGCTCTGCCTCCCTGCTGGCAAATGTTGCCAAAAGAAAATTGCCGGCTATCGGGTTTATTTCAGGAATCGTAAGTAATTTTCTAAAGGATGACTGGAAGGGAACCCTGACATCACTCGCTTCGATGGGTTACACCGAAATGGAGGGGGGCTGGAACCTGGGGCAGTCGCCACAGGAAATGTTGTCTTTCTGCAAAAGTACCGGTATCAGGCCTTTTGCCGGAGGTCTTGGCCTGACCCAATTGCTCGACGGGACAGAAAAGCACATAGAGACTGCTCTTAATTGTGAAAACGAATTCCTGGTTTGTTACTGGCCATGGATCGGTGGTGCCGATAATATTACCGCCGCTCAATGCCGTAAGTCGGCTGATACGCTCAATGAGTTGGGGGAAATGTGTAAAAAGGCCGGACTTAAATTTTGCTGGCACAATCACGATAAGGAGTTCCTGAAAGACACGGGAGAGGGACTGCCTTTTGACCTTCTCATGAAATGGACGGATCCATCGCTGGTATCTGTGGAATTGGATATATACTGGACAGAAAAGGGCGGATCCGATTCTCTGTCCATGCTTAAAAAATATCCGGGGCGTTATACTATTCTCCATGTTAAAGACATGGACAACGCAACAAACCGGAGTTTTGCATGCCCGGGTGAGGGGATAATCGATTTTGCCCCGATTCTTTCGGAGGCAATGAACCAGGGAATTTTGCACTATATTGTTGAGCGCGATGGCGAAACAGATGGAATCAATTGCCTGAAGAACAGTGCAAATTACCTTCATGGAATTAAATTATAGGAATTTTCACGAAAATTTTTCTTTCCAGGTATTATAAAACATATGTTTTTTGGTAACCCGGAGGGCAGATTCTCTGTTTAAATTAATAAAACTGATTTTGTTATGAAGACAACATCCGTGAAATTGGTAAAGAGATTGGTGGAGAACCTCTGGCAGCAATATTTAAGAAGGGTGCCCTATGCCCGCACCTATTCAGATCTTGTTACTTCCCGGGGAGGTAAAGTTGTACACGACCACATCGCTTTTCGCACGTTTAATGCGAATACGGGAGAGCAACCCGCGGGAATCAGGGCCTTTGGGCACCTGCTCGAGATTTTAAACTATCGCAAGGCCGGGAAATATAAATTTCCAAAGATGATGGCAACGGCTGTACATTACGAGCATCCCGATCCGCTGTTGCCTAAAATATTTGTCAGCCAGCTGGAGGTGGCTGAACTTCCATCCTGGGCTCAGATGATTATTCATGAAGCAGTTGTTGATACCCGGTATTTGGTGTCTGATGATGCAATTAAACTGATGGGTATTATCAATTCGCAAGGTTCAATTACCAATGAAGCCGGTGAAATTCTTGTGGAAGAGCTCACCGGATATTTCAGACGACCCTGGAAGCTCCCTTCCCGCGAAGACCTGCTGAAAATCAATGATGTCTCTCAATACGCAGCATGGACACTTCTCCATGGCAATTCCGTCAACCATTTTGCTGCATTTATTAATCTGCAGGGTGTCGCTGAATGGCCCGATATTGAGGCTACCTGCAAGGCAATGGCAGCCGCTGGCATCCCTATAAAGGAGGAATTGGAAGGCGAAAGGGGAAGTATATTAAGACAGTCGGCTACCCAGGCAGTGAAGGAACCCATCCGTTTCAGGGGAGCCAACGGCGAATTTGAAGAAATGCCCTGGACATATGCCTATTATGAGTTTACTGAACGGGGGTATGTAATTGGCGATCAGGGGGAAAAGCTTTTTACCGGGTTTATTGCAGACCAGGCCACCCATCTTTTTAAGATGACTCAGACCCGCGAGAATTGAAAAACTGCATAAAGGCACCAAAAACATTTTTGTGCATATATTCTGTCAGAGGCAGGAACCCCGAAGCCAGTTTCCCGTCAATTGAAATCAGCGGAAAATTCTTCATATTTTCGGAAACAAAATCAGAAAATGGCTTTTCCTTACAGTAGTAGGTGTAAAAGGTGCCGGTTGATCCGGATTCAATGTGCCGCTCAAGCTGCAAAGCCACATGTCCCATGGTATAGCGCCAGTTAATCTCAAGACAGGGGTTAATAACATAAATCCCATCGTTGTTTTCGAAAATCAGGGTGTCGATACCCAGCGGCCCCTCGTACTGTTCTCTTATTTTCATATCTGACAATGCCTGAAGGTGTATCTCAGGCAATGTATTTTCCGCCATTATCAGAAATGTTTTCAGCTCCGGAGAAGTGTCAGGTGGATAACCATTGAGATAATTTCCCCTGTACTGGCCTTGTGCGGTTGTGAAAAAGCGTGAGCAGCCGAGAAATTTTATTCCATCAGAGGTTATATCATAAAGAAAACCCAGATCCTGGATTTTTTTGTGCAGGGGTTCCACGAAAACCTGGCCCTGACTGCGAAGCATTCCGCTTATGCGTTGCTTTACCGATGGATGAACCGGAATCCTGGTTACGGCTTGCAGGCCTCTTCCTGAGCTGCTCCAGGGCATCTTCACCATGATTTTTCCCCATTTTTTTGTCAGTTGATCGACTTCATCCGGCGACGAACACACCTGAGGTAGAAAATGTACATCAATAAAATGGACTTTGCCCATGTGGGTCAGCATATTTTTAAGAAGTTCCCGGGCGGTTTCACGGCTGAAAAGTGTTCGGTGAGCGGGTTTCCACTCTGCTATGGGCGATTCAGAAAATTCCCTTTGGCACAAGGGTTTAATGGGTTGCAGAAGATGATGCACAGCCGGGCTCCATCCCCAAGGACGCAGGTTGCCAAGCATCCCGTTCAGGCAGGATGGGCTGGAAAGTACTTTGTCTACAGACAGGAATGAAGGCATTGCAAAACCAGCCTCCTTTAATTTATCCAATAATTCAGATGAGGGAAGTTCCTGAACCAGCACAATATCCCCGGGCTTGCATAAAAACTGTGGCAGGTTGCCCATTTCACGCTCCATTTGCTGTAAAAGCCGGTTGGGTTGCCATGAGACGGTATTGTTTGCAGTGGCAAAATCACAGGTCGGGTTAAAAAGAAAGATATCCGGATTTTGCATTTGGGTCAGTACAATCTTTCGCCTGTATCGTCTTGATTTAACTCATTCCAGAAATCGAGAAACGGAAAAACGGAAGGTGCAAAATTCTTTATTGGCACAAAGAGGCGCGAACCTGCTTTGGCATCCCTTGAAAGAAGGTGTACGTCCTCATCGAGCTTATTGAACAATACCAAAAAAACACTCAGGACCAAAGCACCCTTGATAACCCCGAACACGAGGCCAGCAAGCTGGTTTAAAAAACCCAGATGAATTGCTTTTACCAAATTGCTGATAAACGCACCTATGATGTTCACCAGTATTAACACAATTATGAAAGTAATCAGAAAAGAGACACCATGCAGATAGCGGTTTTGAAATCCAAAATTTTCAGCAAGCAGTTGGGCTACAAGGCCGGAAAAATGAAGCGCAGCCCAAATACCGAGGAGGAGGGCCACAAGGCCAGCAAGTTCCTCGACAAAACCCTTCCTGAATCCATTGATTGCGGAAAGAAAAAGAAGAATAAGCAGTATAATATCTATATAGTTCATAGAGTCCCGAATAGTTACCAGTTTCAATGCCTAAAGGTACAATTTTTTTGACCTGACTGCAGAGCAGGCTAAAAATTCCTAAATTTGAGCAAAAAAACATATGCCATTATTGAATTCAGTTATTAACTGGCTTAATGTAAAGCGTATATATCAGATTGAGCTTTACGGGAAATATCCACATGATATTCAGAGAGAGGTTTTTTTTGACCTTCTCACCAAAGCGGCTGATACCGAATGGGGCAAAAAATACAACTATGCAGATATTGGTTCTGTTAAGGAATACCAGGAGAGGATTCCTCTTCAGAACTACGAAGATGTTAAGCCATGGATTGACAGGCTTCGTGAAGGTGAAAAGGACATCCTCTGGCCGGGGGAGGTTCGCTGGTTTGCCAAATCTTCGGGTACTACCAGCGATAAAAGCAAATTTATTCCCGTAACCAATGAAGCCCTCGAAGATTGCCACTTCAGGGCAGGTAAAGATGTGCTCGCGCTCTATGTTAAAAATAATCCCGATACCAATCTTATATGGGGCAAATCGCTTACCTTAG
>CAYMXK010000132.1:9758-11029 GCA_964393915.1 uncultured Prolixibacteraceae bacterium | reverse complement strand
TTTGCCAGACTATGCTTGCCCAGGCAATATTCTGCCTTACATTTTAAAATCATTGCTTCTTCATTGCTCCGGTCGAAATTAAAAATGCAATCTGCCAGTTGAGCTATGAACTTAGCCTCTGATTTAAAGTCGCACTTTTCCGCAAAAGTAACCAAAGTGTCAACGATTTTATCGGAGACATCTGCTTTAAAATCGTCAAGCCATTCATAGTTAACGTTTAAGAGAAAAGCTCCTTTTTGGGTAATCTCGACTAATCTGCTGACATCTTCTTTGGTTAGAGTTGATTTAGACCCGGTGATCTGTAAAAATTCAGCATAATCACATTTGACGTCATTATTGCTGTAATTAATCTTCCAGTATCCGGTTTTTTTAGTCAATTCAATTTCCCCGATTTCGGTAAGAATAGTTTTCAATTTGGCAATATTTACAGCCCTGTTGTTTCTGGCACTCAATTCTGATTTGTCGAACCACAGATATTCCGTAATTTTTTCAGAAGATATTCCCTTATTATTTTTATGCGAGTTTAATAGAATAAGTAAAAAAAGTTCCTTTAAAAGAGGCGAAAATTTATTCGTAATATCCTCATTGTTCAGGCTAAATACCTGAAAACCACCAAAAAGAACCAACTGGTATTTTGATTTTTCATTTTGTATTATGGAAACCGATTCTTCAAATTCTTTATCATTGGCCAATCCATTTGTGCTGATCACGTCCTGCGATTTCCTTTGGGCATTTCTTTTTCCAATAATATACCAGGATAAAAATCCTGATAATATAACAAAAGCAATTGCGAAATAAATGAACGGTAAGTTCTTTTTTGTTGTAGCAATAAAGGGATTTTGGTCGGATATATTAGGTGGGTAGCCAATCGAATAGATACTAACCTGCGTAGATAAAGAATCTTCCGCAAAGGAAGTATAGGCAAAAAGTTTGTTCTGCAAAGGAAAATAAAACAGACCTGCGTTCGATTTTACATCCTGAAACTTGAAGGGGATCGTATTCCCAACGATTTCTACCTTAGGATTGTCGATACTTCCTTTAATCAGTTGCAGAGTCCCTTCAAACTTCATTTTCTCAAATACCAGAGCGTAAAAATTTCGGGTTTTGTTTTCAATATATATGTTGTTGACTACACACATATCATCAATCAACCGGGGTATTTCAAATTTCTTGAATAAGGACTGATTGTTAATGGAATACCCCACCAAATCGAAATAGCTATGTGGATTAACCATCTGGCTTCCTGATAAACTACCATAACCACCCAAAAG
>CAYMXK010000132.1:1867-9658 GCA_964393915.1 uncultured Prolixibacteraceae bacterium | reverse complement strand
AGCTATGTGGATTAACCATCTGGCTTCCTGATAAACTACCATAACCACCCAAAAGGTAAAGTGTGTCATTCAATGAACCAAGACCCGCCAAATACCTGGGTGGGTAAATGTCTTTGTCAGAAGGTAATACCTGCAATTCATTTCCCGTTAGATCAATCTTTCTAATTTCATTGTTGTAGGTATGCTGACCATAACCGCCGAAAATATATATTGAATTCTCCGCGGGATTAAAGTAACTGTTATGATGCTTGGTCCTTGTTTCTGATTTTATGGAAAGACCTATTTCATTCCATTCTCCTGTTAAAATATCAAGGCTATATACAAGGTTATTTTCTAATAGATAACAGTATATTTTCTCATCCAGGCTATTGTATATCGCTTTATAATCAGTGTTTATAGGAAGAGGTCTGTTCCGGTATTTAACCGATCGAATATTATTTTCATGAGCTGAATAAATAAATAATTCGTTATTTCCTACCAGGAATACTTTCCCATTGTCGTTATCCGAAGCGACCAGTAATATTCCATCAACTTCATCCTGGTACCTGGATTCCCATGCCTGATGTTTGTTCTTTAACCAGGAAGGGTTTTTTACCAGGGCAACTTTCTTGCTTAATCTGTTGTTAGCAGTGCTGCCTTTCTCTTCGTCCAATGGCCAATGGTACTTTAATTTTCCATTTTCAAAAATCCGGATATCCTTTATACTCATTGATGGAACATCAGATGTCTTGAAATTCTGATGATCATTTGCCCCGAAAACTATTTTAAACGAATCATCACTTTTTAGTCCGATATTATCCTGAACGTAAAAAGCATCCGGCGTATAAAAAATCAACCTGTCTTCATTCAGTAAAAACTTAACACGCAAATTGACCCAGGAGTCCATTGCATTATTCGGTGATTCAATCTGAATAATAGAATCACTTGTTCCAATAACAAGATTTAATTTTACTGGAGGGGCGGGAGTGATTAAAAGATCAATGTTGTTGTTATCCTTAGAAATTACTCTGAAAATATATCCAAAAAAACCAGAATAATCGTTCGGTTTTTGAAAATCAATTCTATAGTCAAATGAAATTTCGAATTCATCCCGAAAATTTAAAAACTGATCCGGAGATAAATTCAATTCTGTTCTTTTATCCAGAACCACATCGTGGCTTTGAAACTTTAATCCATAAGTTTGAGAGAAAGCCACATCATATATAATGACAAAAACAAACAGCTGCATAAGCCGCAAAATAGGGGCAAATCTGTTTAAGTTAGCTATCATCAGATGTCCTAGTTTAAATAGATTTTAAAAGGGTATAAAGATAGTCGAAAAATCTTATTGAATTTCGCCAAGATGTTAACCTTTGGTGAATTCGATAAGAAACCGGACGGGATGAACCTCCGTATATCGCTTTCACCGGAAGTCCTCTTATCGTATTTCTGAAGTTAGTAAAAGGAAAATCCTCTCATTCCTATGGAGGCGTCAACTTATGATATGGCAAGATATGTTCCTCGATTATATTGCCAAATTCATCTATTAATCTAAATATAACCGATGGCTTAGCACTTCTGGTGTCAAAAGTAAATTCACCAAATGCTATAGCATTTTCTCCCGTATAGCCGAAAAGCTGCGTGTCATTGTTATCCGCTATTGCAACAGGCCCCGGCACTCCGCCCAGTGAACCCGCTTCAAATTCATATAATGCAAATCCTGATGGTCTCGGAATCGAAAATCCCCGTGCACCATGGCGGTCACCGCTAATCAGCAGAACGCCTGAGATATTTTCACTTTCGATTAAGCTGAAAAGTTCTTCACGCCCTTTTGTATCCCAGGTGCCCCATGAATCCTTGCCATTGGTTATATAATCACTCCACATCGTTCCGCTGGAGATGACCTTAAATGGAGCATCCGAATTTTTCAGGGTATGTTTTAACCAGTTAAGCTGTTCCATCCCCAAATAGGAACCGTATTCTCCTCTTCGGCTGTTTTCCCTGAGTGAGCGGGTATCGAGCATTATTAGCTCCACCGGACCAATGCGCGTATTGAAGTAAATGCCTGCATTTTTATTATCCGGATTGTTCCAGTTCTCATGCCATACTGCCCTTACAGCCTCCCGGTCTGCAGCCGTGAATCCTTTGGGGATTCCACCAAGGTCGTTGTTGAAATAATCGTGATCATCCCATGATGTATACAATGGAACATTCGCAGCGAGCTGCCGCCAGGGTTTTGAAACATCACGCAGTAAATAGTCTGACCGGTGCATATTAATCTGGTTCTCCCTGTCGTCCACAGCAATATCCCCCAATAGCATCATCGCATTGGGCTCCCTTTTCAGAATTTGATTGATCAGGTTCGGATTATGCAGGCCAATTTTATGGAAGCATGAACCGAAGGCCAATCTGAATATCCCTTTATCCCCCGAATCGGGTGCTGTAGTAAAACTGCCTTTTGCAACCCCGCGATTGTCGATATAAACTTCGTATCCGTATTCGGTGTCAGGTGTCAATCCGTTTAATTCAATTCTTTGCTCCACGCCGGGTCCGGCCGCATCCTTCGTAAACGATTTTTCATCTCTGCCATCAGATTTTTTTACTTTAACAACCAGGGGCTTTGCGATAGACGGGCGTAACCAGATGACCACCCCGTTTTCGCTCAGGTTACCAAGCAGGGGACCACCCATTAGTGGCATATCGTGTTTTCGGGCAGCCTCTGTAATTCCGGAGTTTGTAAAATCCGCCTCCGGGTTTCCGGAAAAAACAAACCGGGCATCAAGGTAAAACTGCCTGATATTTTCGGGTAAACGTCCGTAACTGTCGAGTAATTTAGTGTCTATCTCCAAATTCCCGATATGTGCTTCGCGCAGGGTAACCTTATGGTGCGGTGGAATGGTATCGGAGCTTATGCTAAAGCAATTATTGCTGAAAATAAAGGCCGTGAAAAATAAACAGCATTTAAAAAATTCAGTTAGTTTCTTCATATTCAATTAATTTAGTAAAAAACCAAATTGATATTTTGAGCCGGTTTTTAACCCGGTGATTACGCTCATTTCTCACCGTCCTTTCTTACCAAAGTATAAAATGCCAACCCCCGTTTTGTGAGCTTGAATTTCTGTTTTGAACTTTGAGGTTTATCTGGTATAGTCCATTCAACTAAGTTCTTTTTTCGCAACTTACCAAGTATTTCGTTTAATTGTCCTGAAATTGCTTTCTGTCTTAATTCCACAGATATTTCCTTTCTTGACTTAGGAGCGTGTAGCATCTTTGATAATACGATGGTGAAAAGAGACTCTTGCTGCAACTCTTGCTGCAACTCTTGCTGCAACTCTTGCTGCAACTCTTGCTGTTCGTGCTCAAGTCCTTGTTCTAACAGGTCTTTTGACTCTTGCTGTACCACCTGCTGCCACTCAGGCTGTAAAACCTCAGACTCAGGCTGCATCTCGGGCTGTTTGATATTCAACCCTGGGTGTTTTTGGGTCGTAATGCGTCGTAATCGGTCGTAATTGGTCGCGACAGTAGTTTTTTCCGACGGTTCTCCGACGGTATCTGACGGTTTATCATCCGCTAATCGTTCATAATCATACGTAATCGTACGCAGACGAATAATCTCCACATCAAAAAAATCGTTCTTTTCTTCAATTTTAGGAGTTGGTAAACCCTGTTCTTTGCAGGCATTAATAATCCGGGTTATTCCACTTCCCCATTGTTCAATCAGGCCCAGTTCTTTAAAAATATGGGCAATTATCCGGTTCCGCGCCTCGCTGCGTCCGTTAAAAATATCTTCAATGGTAATATTACCAGGTAAACTTCCCGGAGACACAATATTTACAATATCATCGTAAACCCCCACCTTAATATCCCTTCCCTGATTCACATAGTCCCTGTGTATCAGAGCATTGGTCAAACTTTCGCGCAAAGCAACAACTGGAATTTCATACGTTTCGTCCCGGTACAGTCCTTTAATCTCCGCTTTCAGGTTGATGTGGTTCAATACAAAACTTTGGGTGTTTTCAAGGATGGTAAAAATGTCGCCACCATACTCTTTTTTGTCAATAAAAACATCCATAGTTGTCCCCTTAAATCGGGCACACTTGACCATGCAATGGGGAAATTTACCCAGTAGGATCATCAGTGCATTGGTGGGGTAATCTGTGCCGTATTCTGACTTAATCAGTTTCAGGTTTCTTAGTTTATCCTCCGATAACGGTTTACCAATGTTTTCAAACCGTTGTTTCAACAAAGATATGTCGAGTTGGGCAAACGTCAGCTCATAGCATATTTCTTCGTCAAAGCTAATGTGCCGTTTCTGTCGTTCCAGTTCGGCAATCGTATCCAAATCGGCAAGACGATTGGTTGCGCCAATACGAATATAAGTACCTTCGGTTTTACCCTGGCTTTTCAAAAAGTAAGGTTTCAAATTGCCCCGCACTACTTCAATCACCAATACCAGTTTGCCTTCGAAGTTTACGCTGTAAATTTCGGGCATGATCGCAGGGGAACAGTTGTCAGCAATAATCGAGGCAATTTTATCCTGCATTTCAAACAGTTCATTGTCGTTTATGCCTGTAATTTCCCGGTTATTATTTACTCCAATAATCAGTTTTCCCCCACTGGTATTGGAGAAGGCAATGACTGTTTTGGCAATATTTTCGTTTTTAGGCAAAGCTTTTTTTAATTCAAGCGTTTTGCTTTCGCCTTTTTGTATTTGTTCAATCAGTTTCATAATTCAATGCCAATCTTCGCGAGTTGCGTTGCATGAGCTACCTTTCGTTGCGGAGTCTTTTTTTCTTCCCTTAATGCTTTCAAATATGCACCAAACTCTGCATTTTTCATTAGAAATGTATGTTTAGACAATACTGTCAAATATAACAAAATATAACATGCTGCTATTTCCAAATACATTTTAATTTACGGTATTTTGTCAGGCCAATATCTTCTATAACTTTAATCCACTCTATAAAATCTCGACACTCATTTATATTAAAATACCGCCAGATTTAATTCTGAAAATATGCTTTCAGTTAAGTCAATTAATAATATTTATCGATTTTTGTAAAAAGAAAAAAGCACTTAAATTCAACGATTTAAGTGCTTTTGCTGCGGAATGAATTCCGAATTGGTGACTCAGCTGGGATTCGAACCCAGGACCCCATCCTTAAAAGGGATGTGCTCTACCAGCTGAGCTACTGAGTCATCCTCGTGTTGCATTTGTTTTTCAAACGCGGGTGCAAAAGTAGAACAATTTTCTTTTTGCCCAAATCTTTGAATATATAAATTTCATTTTTCCTTAAAAAAGGGTTTTAAATTCATCTTTGGTTAAATGAATATTAGGAAAATTGAATAATATCAGGTTATTTTGCCGGCATTATAAAAAAACTACTTGCTTTTTCAGACCATTTAAGCCTGATTAAATTATGACGCTGGATGGATTTGTTGTTGTTGGCCTGATTGTCCTCATGATTGTTGCACTGGCTAAGGAGATGCTCCGTCCGGGACTCATCCTGTTCAGTGCTGCTGCATTAATGATGGCTTTCGGTATTATCAGTGCGCAGGAAACCGTTGCAGGTTTTGCCAACATTGGTATGCTGACTGTGGCTGTCCTTTTCCTGGTTAGTGAAGGGATTAGACAAACAGGTGCGTTGAACCGTTTTGCACAATTCTTTTTACCCAGGCGCCGTGGCCGGATCGCCTTCATGTTGCCCCGGATCATGCTCCCGGTCTCGCTATTGTCTGCTTTTCTCAATAATACGCCCATCGTCATCATTTTTGGGCCTATGATTAAAAAATGGGCAGAAAAGCTTAACCTATCCTCTCAAAAGTTCCTGATCCCGCTCTCCTATGCCACGATTTTCGGCGGAATGTGCACACTCATTGGTACTTCAACCAATCTGGTGGTGCATGGCCTGATGATCGACAATGGCATGAACGGCTTCAGCATGTTTGAACTTGGAAAGATTGGAGTGCCGGTGCTTATCATCGGGACAATTTATGTAGCCATTTTCGGGAACTGGCTCCTGCCCGGGAAAAAGATAAAATTCAACAAACCATCACGGGACTTCAGGGAGTATTTTTATGATCTGATTATTACCAAAAACAGCTCTCTGGTCGGACAACATATAAAAACCGGACGAATAAAGGAGTTGAAAAACCTCATTCTTCATTCAGTTGAGAGAGACGGTAAGGTATTGGTGCCTAATTGTGAAGGAATTGTCATACAGGAAAATGATATTCTGCTGATGGCAGGAAAGTCAGACAGTTTAAACCAGATACTTGCACTGGATAGTGTCAAACTCCGGGGAATAGATGAATTAAAAGGCCTCATTCCCAAATCTGACCTGCGTCAGTATGAAACCGTAATTGCACCACGATTTCCCGGAATCGGAAAAACCATTAGTGATTTTAACTTCGTGGAACACTACAAAGCCGTGGTACTGGCTATCCATCGAAATGGGGAACGTATAGTCTCCAACCTTGGTCATTTAAGACTAAAGGCGGGTGACAGCCTCGTGCTTCTCACCGATGACAAATTCATTAAGAACTGGGGCGATTCAAAGATTTTTTACCTGACTTCCTATATCGGGGAGCACAGTTCGAGTAATGGTCAATTTAAAAGATGGCTGGCTTTAATCTTACTACTGCTTATGATCGGCGGAGCAACATTTGGAAAGTATATTTACACTCCCCGCGACATTAGTTTTGATATGTTCTATTTTGCTGTTTTAACAGCCATACTAATGGTCTGGATGAAAATATTGCCAGCACAGCAATATACCAAAGTGGTGAGTTGGGATATTCTAATCACAATTGCCATGTCGCTGGCTATCAGCAAGGCCATGCAAAACTCAGGGGCTGCGGATGCCCTGGCGCGAACCACCATCAATTTCTCCCAATCATTTGGCCCGATTGGGGTACTGGCGGCAGTTTACCTTTTAACGAATTTTTTTACAGAGATCATTACCAATAATGCAGCCGCAGCATTGGTCTTTCCCATAGCCCTGGCGGCATCACAGCAGATGGGCATCGACCCGAAGCCATTGTTTGTAGCTATTGCCGTAGCTGCATCGGCGAGTTTTTCCACACCGATCGGGTACCAGACCAACCTGATTGTGCAGGGGATAGGGAATTATAAATTTAATGACTATGTAAAGCTCGGACTTCCTCTTAATGTAATTTCGTTCATTGTTACCCTGCTCGTTGTTCCCCATTTCTGGCATTTTTAGCATCAGTTCATCTTTCAAATCCTGTCCGGTTTTCAGATTAACCGACCGGGTCCTTTGTGTGCATTTGCTCCCCGTTTATTCACCTTTTCCCGCCGGTTGCCAAACAGTTCAATTTCATCCTCGCTTTACCACTCTTCCGCTTTAATCTAAAGTTGAAGTCCCTCTGATAAGTGAAAACTTAAGATGCCACCAAGGCCCGAAGCTACCAAGTTGTACAAAGAGTTGAATAACAATTAATTAACTTGGTGGATCCTTGGATCCTTGGTGCCTTGGTGGCAAAAATTGGCTTATCATAGTATGCGCAGAGTTTCTGTAAGAAGAGTGTCCAGGATCACCTAATCTCATTCCCTCCGTTTCGCTCATCTGCAGAAAAATGATATATTTGCCGCCTGACTGAAAACGTTGAGATTACCAGATATCTGATATGAAAGAATACTCATTGACCAACCTGCAGGAGCTGGAAGCCGAGGCAATCCACATTATCCGTGAAGTTGCGGCTGAATTTCAGAACCCTGTTATGCTTTACTCCATAGGTAAGGACTCCTCGGTGATGGTGCGGCTGGCCGAGAAGGCATTTTATCCCGGA
>CAYMXK010000132.1:0-1857 GCA_964393915.1 uncultured Prolixibacteraceae bacterium | reverse complement strand
TGCACATCGATTCAAAATGGAAGTTCAGAGAGATGATTGCTTTTCGTGACAATTATGCAATTGAAAAGGGATGGGACCTGATTGTACATTCCAACCTGGAGGGATTTAATTCGGGTGTCGGGCCTTATACACACGGCAGCAGGGTACATACCGATATAATGAAAACCCAGGCTCTTCTTCATGGGCTTAACAAATACGGGTTTGATGCAGCCTTTGGCGGAGCGCGCCGGGATGAGGAGAAATCGCGGGCCAAGGAGAGGATATTCTCCTTTCGCGACAGGTACCATCAATGGGATCCCAAAAATCAACGGCCTGAATTATGGGATATCTACAATGCCAGAGTTCACAAGGGAGAATCCATCAGGGTATTCCCGCTTTCGAACTGGACTGAGCTCGACATATGGCAGTATATCCGCCTCGAAAACATTCCCATTGTGCCGCTCTATTTTGCCAAAGAGAGACCCATCGTGGAAATAGACGGGAACCTTATCATGGTGGATGACGAACGCATGCCCGAAGAGCATGCCAAAAGAGCAAAAATGAGAATGGTGCGTTTTCGCACCCTGGGCTGTTATCCTCTTACCGGCGCTGTTGATTCTGAAGCTGATACCATTGAAAAGATCGTGGAGGAGATGATGACCGTTACCAAATCGGAGAGGACCACCCGCGTGATTGACTTTGACCAGGAGGCGAGTATGGAACAGAAGAAACGGGAGGGGTACTTTTAATAACAGGATTAATCAGGATTAACAAGATTAAAAGAATAACAACAATGATAAATATAACAACGCCTGACTATCCTGCTCCTTCTCAGTCGGGTTCGGAGCAGACTGCTTCACAGCTTTCAGAAATACAGGCTTTCCTGGACCAGGACCAGAACAAGGACCTATTAAGGTTTCTCACCGCCGGCTCGGTTGATGATGGGAAATCCACACTGATCGGGCGCTTGTTGTTCGACAGCAAAAAGCTATACGAAGACCAGCTTTCTGCACTCGAGCGGGATAGCAAGAGGGAAGGTCATGCAGGCGATGATATTGACTATGCGTTGCTTACCGACGGTCTCAAAGCTGAACGGGAGCAGGGGATTACCATCGACGTGGCATACCGTTATTTCTCCACCTCCCGCCGCAAGTTCATCATTGCCGATACTCCGGGGCATGAACAATATACACGGAACATGGTGACCGGGGCATCCACTGCTAATCTGGCCATTATCCTGGTTGATGCCACCAAGGGAATTATCACCCAAACCCGGCGCCATACCTTTCTGGTGTCGTTGCTGGGCATCAAGCACGTGGTGCTGGCAGTAAACAAAATGGACCTGGTGGATTATGCCCGGGATATTTTCGACACCATTTGCGAGGACTACAGAAGTTTCGTCACCCAACTCGAAATTCCGGATATCACCTTTATCCCACTGTCAGCACTTAGAGGGGAGAACGTGGTTGAACCATCGGCCAAAATGCCGTGGTACCATGGCATGAGCGTGCTGGAACATCTCGAGGCGGTACATGTGAGCAGCGACCGCAATTTCAACGACCTGCGCTTTCCTGTTCAGTATGTATTGCGTCCAGACAAGGATTTCAGGGGATTTTCGGCCCGTATTGCCTCAGGGATCATCCGGAAGGGTGATAAGATTACGGTGCTGCCCTCGATGAAGACTTCCTCAGTACGTTCGATAGTAACTTATGAAGGCGAACGCGAATATGCGTTTCCACCTCAGTCGGTTTCCATTACCCTTGAGGATGAGATAGATATTTCAAGAGGTGATATGCTGGTGCACCAGGATAATATGCCCCGCGTTGAACGTCATTTCGAGGCCATGCTGGTATGGATGGACGAGAATCCAATGGAGCT
>CAYMXK010000131.1:0-11091 GCA_964393915.1 uncultured Prolixibacteraceae bacterium | reverse complement strand
AATGTAAAAACTCAACTAATTATAAGTACAGATAGAATATGCGGGGCTTCGGCTCTGGTTCGGCTTCGCTCACCAACCACGCTCAGCCACCGGACAGCGCTCTGCCACCTCCCCTATAAAACCAAAATTCAAAATACCCATAGACTTGCAAACAGAAGCAGGGCCAGGTTGTCATCTCCCAGCTTGCTGCGAAGAAATTTTGTGGCTGCTGAAATATAATTATCAACGGTGCCTGGTGAAAGATGTAGCTCTTTTGCAATCTCCTTTGTGGAAAGCCCCTCCTTCCGGCTTTTCAGAAATACTGTCCTCTGCTGATCAGGGAGTTGGCCGATCAGTCGGTCAACCTGCTCCAAAACCGATTTAAAATCTGCCCGGTCGCCGCTATTCTCAAATGTTTCTGTAAACTCATGGGTAACTTTACCAATATACTGCCGCTCTGATGTCCTTTTGCGGAATATATTGCAAATATCGTTGTAAGCTATTGTAAAAAGATAGGAGTGGAACGAGGATTCCTTTTTTAACTTCTTCCGGTTTTCCCAAACTTTCAGGAATATCCCCTGAACCAATCCTTCGGCATCCTCTCTCGACCGGAGATACTTAATGCCAAATGCATAAAGCCGGTTGGAATATATCCCAAACAACTTGTCGAAAGCATTAGCATCTCCCTTTTGCAGGCTTTCCACGAGTTCTTTATCGTCAGAGATTGTAGTCAAATCAGTTTTGTATGCAGCGAAGGTAATAAATTCCTGACATTTTCAAATCTTCTTTTTTGCCTTTCAACCGGGTAGGCTAACATAAAATGGGTTGTCCTTTTCTCCGGCCATAAAACCCCGGATTCGGGCATTTGTCAGATGAAAGGAATCGCAATTAAGCGACAGTACTCCCGAGTCACCAAGGTCTCAGGTGCTTCAAGGTCCTTGTATGCCCCGACGTCAGGGTGAACACTGTTCGTTTTGGCTTACCCCATCCCATTCAGCGCCACATAGACCAACACGGCGAATCCGGCGCCTGTGGCCGGTCCCAACACGGGTATCCAGGAATATTGCCAGTCGCTGGAATCTTTTTGAGGCAGCGGAAGCAATGAATGAACTATGCGTGGCCCAAGGTCGCGTGCCGGATTGATGGCATACCCTGTCGTTCCGCCCAAACTCAGGCCAATGGCAAAAACCAGCAAAGCCACAGGCAGCGCCTGCAGAGAACCCAGACCAACCTTCGCCGATTCCACGCCTTCTATCTGTAGCTCTGGCAAATGGATCAGCAGCACTGCCAGCACCAGGATGAAGGTTCCCACCGTTTCGGAAAAGAAATTGCTCTTGAAATTGCGGATGGCAGGAGTGGTGCAGAAACAATGCCTTTTGATCAAAGGCTCCGGGGTGATCTTAAAGTGATCGCGGAAAAAGAGATAAACAAAGGTGGCTCCCATCATAGCCCCCAATATCTGTGATATGATAAACGGTATCACTTTTGCCCAGTCGAATAGTCCGCTCATAGCCAGACCAAGCGTAACGGCGGGATTTATATGTGCGCCACTAAAATCCATTGTGGTAAAAACAGCCACAAAAACAGCCATGCCCCACCCCGCTGTAATCACTATCCAACCCCCTCCCTTGCTGTGGGTTTTGTTCAGGTTGGTATTGGCAACTACCCCGTTACCTAATAGAATGAGGATGAAAGTCCCCAGAAATTCAGCAAAATATTCTAACATACCCAGGATTATTTGTCGTTTATTATATAGTTTTTGGCAATTTCATTGAAATCCGCAACCTGCCGGCTCGTCCATTCTGCGTCTTTACTCATCTCTTTGGCCATCATCTGAGCAACTTCAGGGGCAAGCCTGATGCTTTCCCGTGCATCAAGGAAAAGAGCCCTGGTGCGACGCGCCAGCACATCCTCGACCGTCTGAGCCATCTCTTCGCGCACTGCCCAAATTACCTGCGATCTCCTGATCTGCAGTTTTTCACTCAAAAATCCCTGAAATTCAGGGTAGTCATCCTCAAGGGCGAGAATATTGTCTTTGTCCAGACCATAAGGAGCCATAGGGTCAGTGTAGGGGTCTATGTCCATCCGGTAGCCGTGAATGGGCATATGCCGGGTAATGCATTCCCGATCGATAAAACCTCCCAGCATAATTGCCTTATCCACCACATCTTCGGCCATTTTGCGGTAGGTGGTCCATTTTCCTCCGGTGATGGTGATAAGGCCTGAAAGTGAAATGATTATTTTATGACCACGAGAAATCTCCTTGGTAGCCTTATTTTCATCATCTGGTTTTGCCAGGGGCCTTAATCCGGCGAAAACACTCAGCACATCGGCACGTGAAGGTTGTTTTGTCAAGTATTTCCCGGCAGTTTCCAGCAGAAAGTCGATTTCGCTGTCCAAAGCCACCGGCTCAATCGAATGGTGTTCAATGAGCGTATCGGTGGTTCCCACTACCACATGGTTATGCCAGGGTACGGCAAACATTACCCGCCCGTCGGGGGTATGCGGCACCATTACCGCTGATTCATTGGGAAGAAAATCCCTGCCAAGCACGAGGTGAATTCCCTGACTGGGCACAATGGTCTGTCGTGCCTCCGGGTCATCCATGCGGAGAACATCATCAACAAAAACGCCGGTTGCATTTACCACCACCTTTGCTTTTATTTTTATCTCCTCCCCGTTAAGCTGGTCAACAGCACATATGCCCTTCACCAAATCGTTTTCCTTGATGAGGCTGGTAGCCTTGCAGTAATTCAGCACCGAACCGCCATAATCCATACAGGTTTGGGCAAGGCTCACAGCCATCCGGGAATCGTCAAACTGCCCGTCATGATAAATGGTACCACCCTTCAGCCCGTTCTGTTCTACAGTAGGCAAAGCCTCAATGGCCTCCTCGCGGCTAAGCATCTGAGACGGGCCCAACCCCAGTTTACCCGCCATCATATCGTATACCTTGAGCCCTACCGTATAAAAAGGGCCTCCCCACCAGTCGTAGGCCGGAATTATGAACGACTGGTTGGTCACCAGATGGGGAGCATTTTTAAACATAAGGCCCCTCTCTTTAAGGGCTTCAAATACGAGTGCAATATCGCCCTGTTGCAAATACCTGACGCCTCCGTGTACCAGTTTGGTACTCCTGCTTGAAGTTCCTTTGGCAAAATCGACCTGCTCGATCAATAATGTCTTATATCCCCTCGACGCTCCATCGACAGCTACACCCAAACCCGTAGCGCCACCACCTATTACTACAATATCCCAGGTCTTTACCTTTTTCTTAACCCTTTTAAGCACAGTTTCCCTTTTCATGGCAGGCTGTTTTAATGTGACGAATACCAGTTTTTGCTTCTCTCCACTGCCCTGATCCAGGTGGCAATGCGATTTTTCATCTCCTCACCTGAAGCCTCAGGGGTGAAAGCCCTTTCAACCTGCCACTGTTTCTCCAACTCTTCGAGGCTCTCCCAGTATCCTGTTGCCAATCCTGCCAGATAGGCTGCACCAAGGGCAGTTGTCTCCGTAATTTTGGGACGTACCACCCGCTTGAAAATGGTATCAGACTGGATCTGCATCAACAGGTTGTTTACCGATGCCCCGCCGTCAACCCGAAGTTCTTTCATTGTAATTCCTGCATCCTCTTCCATGGTTTGTATTACCTCCATGGTGCGGAAGGCGATTGCTTCGAGTGCCGCCCGGGCAATATGAGATTTGTTGGTGCCCCGGCTCAGGCCTATAAGTGCCCCTGTGGCATACTGGTCCCAGTGGGGAGCACCGAGCCCCACAAAGCCCTGCACAAAATAGACTCCGCCATTGTTCTCAACAAGTCCTGCAAGTTCCTCAATTTCTGATGATCTGGAAATCAGTCCCAACTGGTCACGCAACCATTGCACCACAGCGCCTCCCATGAAAATACTGCCTTCGATGGCATAGGTCACCTCCCCGCCTATTTGCCACGCAATGGTACTCAGCAGTTTATTTTTCGACATGATGGGCTTGTTCCCCGTGTTCATCACTACAAAACAACCGGTTCCATAGGTGTTTTTGACCATACCCTCATTCAGGCACATCTGTCCGAAAAGGGCAGCCTGCTGGTCCCCGGCGATCCCGGCAATGGCAATCTCCCCGTCAAAATATTCTGCGGAGGTATACCCGTATACCTGGCTCGACGGATGTACTTCAGGCAGGATATTTTCAGGGATTTCCAGCATGGCAAGCAGTTCACGGTCCCATTCGAGGGTATGTATATTGAAAAGCATGGTGCGGCTGGCGTTGGTGACATCGGTGATGTGCAGCCGCCCGTTGGTGAGTTTCCAGACCAGCCATGTGTCGATGGTGCCAAAGGCGAGTTTGCCTTCTTCGGCCAACTGTTTCGCTCCCTCTACGTTGTCGAGAATCCATTTGATCTTGGTTGCAGAAAAATAGGCATCAGCTACCAGTCCGGTTTTCGCTGTAATGACAGGTTCATGCCCTGCCTGCTGAAGTTTCTGACAGATATCGGATGTCCGCCGGTCCTGCCACACAATGGCATTGGCTACCGGAACACCGGTTTCACGGTTCCAAAGCACAGTGGTTTCACGCTGGTTGGTAATACCAATCGCTGCGATCTGGCCTGCAGAAATTCCATTCGCCTTCATGACGCTCCGGGCAACCTCGAGCTGAGTATCCCAGATCAGAAGGGCATCGTGTTCCACCCATCCCGGCCTGGGGTAAATCTGCTCAAATTCCTTGTTGGCAATAGCCACGATCTCCCCGGAATGATTAAAAAGTATTGCCCGGTTACTGGTTGTGCCCGAGTCAAGCGAAAGAACATATTTGTCCATAAGGTGCGGTTTTATTGATCATCTTATTGGTGAAAAGCTAAGTCCTCAGGGTTACCAATGTACGAACATTTTTTTGAAATGCATGAAGTCTCAGGACTGAAAAAGTAATACGTAGATTCAAGTCACAAAATTTTATGATGCCACCAAGGCACCAAGGCACCAAGTTGCACAAAGATTTGTATATCTGTTATATAGCCTTGGTGTCCCTTTGTGTCTTAATGCCTTATTGCCTTAATGATTTCCTGTCTTCCTGACAAAAGGATTTTCTTGGTGATTCCTTTGTGTCTTGGTGCCTTGGTGGCAAAAAAATCTTGGTGATTCCTTTGTGTCTTGGTGCCTTGGTGGCAAAAAGCCTTTCCGGAGCAGACTCCAGATTGAAAAATAACAGTTTCTTCTACCTTTAAAAAGAGAATTCCTCCCCAATGCTCCAGTCATTCTCAAAAAACCCTGATACTTTTATTCCCTCCAGGCCATTTCTAAGGTATTCCGTATTGAAAATCAGCAGATCAGGAAATCCGTTAACGCCCGAGAAGTAATCATTGGCAAAAGCGGCCTTCATCCCTTTTATACCCGTCCCGGCAACTACGCCCACACTGGCCACATCCGAATCCATGCGCGGATAGATAAAGAAAGTCCCCAGGTCATCACCCTTGAATGATTTTTCGCCAAACAATATCCCATCGGTCCCGACAGTCACCGGACAATCCTTCAACAGCAGGCTCCATGCCCGGTTGTTCACTGCATTTCCGTATAGGATCACGTTGCGGTCGGCGTAAGCCTCAGGCCGGAACTCCCTGTCGGATACCACATCGAATGATCCGTTGCCCTTGTATTGAAATGCCTCTGCATCGAAACGCGCCTTATTGCGGTACCATTCATTCTCTTCCCTGCTCCCATTGGTGGCATACACCAGCACAACCCTGTTGTCGAAAGCCATCTTGAACCCCCCGTTTCTGCCTGGGTGTTTTTCTTTCGGATCTAAATCAGCAAAAACCCATTCTCCCTGTTTCTTTTTCAGAACGATCTCATTTTGGGTCGTAATGTTCAGGGTTTGTCCGTCGGCAATGATTATCCGGGGCCTTTCCATACCCGGTTCCGTCATATTAAAGGTTAGACTGGCCACATTTTCCGTCTTCCCCCGGATGGTGTCTCCTGCGCGGTCAAAAACAACCGATGAGAATTGCAACGGTTTTTCCTGCTGGTTGATGGTGATCCAGTAACTTGAAGCAGAAATGCCCGGCGAAGCGGTATGAAATTCAATATGGTTTACCTCCTTATTTTGGGGGATAGAATGCCATTTAAAATAGGAAAAGATGGGGTGCCAGTCCACACTGTGGTCACCATACCAATGAGAGCCCCCGGGATATTCATAATAGACAAAGTTGTTGTGAAACTCTCCCAAAGCCTTTCTCATGTTCCTGGCCTGTTCAACCGGAACTACCGTATCGTCATCGCCATGCAAAATATACACTCCCGATTGCAGGAAGTTTCGCTTCAGGTCGAGGGTGCGGCCACCGTTGGCACTCCTCATCAGCATATTGTAATGTGTATTATTATTGAAACCTGAGGGTAATCCATCCCGGCGGTATCCGAGGATATCGGGATAGCTGGCACAGGGGGCAATGGCTGCAAAGTGGGCGGGGAACGTAACCCCGAGGTGCCAGGTACCATGTCCGCCCATGGAATGGCCCGTAAGGTAGGTAAGCTCAGGTTTGGTTTGAAATACTCTTTTGGCTTCTGACAGTACCTCCAGACCATCGATGCGGCCCCACTCTTCCCAGTTGAATCCATAAGGACGACGGTTGGTGGCCGCCACCACATGGCACCAGTCCTTCTGCTTATAGGCCCTCGACTGGTTTCGGGCTTCCACCCCGGCGCCATGTACAGAAAGCACAAGTGCCTGTCCGGGAGCATTAACCGTGGAGGGGGCAACACTGTAATACTGCACGCTGCCATCAATTCTGCTTACGAAAGTACGCTCATGATGAACACCGGCATTGTGCTGATTCAGTGAGATTTCTGTCCGGTCGATTTCCCTTCCTTTAGCGTCGGAGAGGACAACCACTGCATTCACCTTCCCTGACTCCTGCTTAATTTGGGTAGAAGGTACCAGGAATTTCAACTTCCTGACACTGAGAGCCAAAATATGGTCCGTCTGAAAAACAGCCTCTTCGCCTGATTCGAGTATACAACGGATAGTCATTCCACTCACATCTTTTTCAGTGGCATTGATTACCCTGATGGCAGCCCATTTTTCTCCTGATTCACCATTGATCAGCGAAGGAAGGGTCATATCCCGCCGGGTAAGCATCACCGGTTTTGTGGGAGCAACCAGTTTGGAAGAAACACGGCCAAACCTCCCCGGAGTGTAGATAAATTCATTAAGGCCCCGCTTCAATTTGAAGGGGATCAGGGTATAACCGAAATCATAATGGTCGCCCTCATAGGGAAGTCCATTGATATAAACACGGGTATGACCTTTGGCGTCGAGTAAAACCACCTCTTCACGCGGTGAAACAACACTGGTATATAAATATCCCCTGCGCAGGACTCCTCCCTGAAACAGCGCTTCGTCGTTGGCCTGGACAGATGCCCATACGTAAATGGAGTCTTCCGCAGTGTGCACTCCCTGCAGCTTTTCCCCATCAGCAGGTGTTTTAAATGCTCCATGCGAAAGTTGCCAGGCAACTAAATCGCGCGAAGGCAATACTCCGCCTCCTCCTTGTCCCATGGGCATTGAAAACCCTTCAGTAAAAACATGGAAGACAGCACCTTCATCAATATTTTCCACCCTTTCGCGACCAAAATATTCTACAATATTGCCCCGTTGCTGGGAGAAACTTCCCAAAAAGGTACCTGTAACAAAGAGGGCAACGAAAACTAACCTGCATACGTAAAATTTCATAATGTGATGAATTTAATATTAAATATCTTAATATGTATTACATAATATTCCGATCCGACAAAGTTAGAAAAACAGCAAATTATACCTACCATTCCAAACAAAAAAATCCCGATGCATGAAAGCATCGGGATTAAACAGACAACCAAAAATTTACAACTTATCTTACAATCAGCTTTTCGGTGCTGATACGATTTTCCTGTTTTAGAACAACTATATACAAACCCCTGTTGAGAGTGCCTGCGTTATAATTTATAACAGATTCCTGTACTGGAAATTCTGAGATTACCTTTCCATCTGCCCTTACTATACTGATGGTAGCAGGTGAGAACAGATCTGTTCCGCTGAGGTCGATAGTTACATTGGCAGAGGCAGGATTGGGGTACAACCCGAAGCGTGACGCTCCGCTGAAGATATCAGCAACGTTGGTGGGAGTATCAGCCACCAATACTGCATCGATTACATGAACCACCCCATTGTCGGTTTCAATATCTGTAATGATAACTTTTGAATTGTTAATGAAAACACCGTCAGCATTAATTGTTACGGTTAAGATTTTCCCTGACAAAGTAGTTACTTTCTGCTCGTTGGTCAACTGGCCGGACATTACTTTTCCTGAAACTACATGATACTTCAGGATATCGGCCAGGGCTCCGGTTGGATCGGCCAGCAAAGCTTCAACGGTTCCGGCAGGAAGTGCCGCAAAGGCTGCATCTGTCGGAGCGAAAACTGTGAACGGACCGTCACCGCTGAGTGCATCTACCAGTCCGGCAGCTACAACCGCAGCTTCGAGGGTGGTATGTACATCGCTGTTTACAATCACATCCACAACAGTTACGCGGGCAGGTACCAGGACAGCGTCGATCACGTGGACGACACCATTGCCAGCTTCAATGTCTGCTACAGTAACTTTTGCACCGTTGATAAATACGCCATCGTCGTTAATGGTGACCGTAATGTCCTTACCCAGAAGGGTGGTAGCCGTCATTCCGTCTGAAAGACCGGTTGACATTATCTTCCCTGCCAGTACATGGTACTTCAGGATATCGGCCAGGGCTCCGGTTGGATCGGCCAGCAAGGCTTCTACAGTTCCTTCAGGAAGGGCTGCAAATGCAGCATTTGTCGGGGCGAATACCGTAAACGGGCCGGTACCTGACAATGTCTCAACAAGACCTGCCGCTACTACAGCAGCAGTTAATGTGGTATGTTCCTCACTTGCCACAACAATGTCAACTACAGTTGCAGGCAGGGCAGCATTCATATTCTGACGGGCAACAGGCCATACACCGGGCGCAGGTACACTTACACCTTTGGTACTTCCACGCACTGTTCCATCTGCGCCAAAGTAATACAATGGCCAGCCCTTGTAAGTCATTTGCCTGCGGCCATGTACATCAATTGATGAGAAGAGCGAAGCATCAAGTATTGAAGGAATAACGACTCCTTCTTCTTCATATACCGGCCATGCAGTATTGTTGCTGAAATCTGCGTTTGTGAATTTGTTGGTATTGTAGAAATCGCGGCTCCAGGTGTACAACGTACGGCCATAGCTGTCGGTGAAATACTGAATGATCTCGTCTCCCAGGGTATAATCACCTTTGTAGTTGTTTTCGTCTCTACCTACCAACTGATTATTTACCAGCATAATAGTGTAATCAGGTTTGGCAACAAACCAAACACCGCCTCTACCGTCACCGGCTACATCACCGGCTTTTGTATCCTGAACATAATAATACAAGGGCCATCCTTTGTAGGTAGTCTGCATTACACCATTGCCGCGATCAATCGATCCAAAATCATCAGCATCCAGGCCTTCACCCAGTCTTAGATTAGCATCGTAGAAAACAGGCCAGTTATTTAAACAGGTTCCGGTACAGGTGGAAATGTCCTTGGCATCACGGGATAACATATAGAGAGTCATTCCCCTTGAATCGGTTAAAATGCTGCCTTTGGCTAAGTCTTCAGCAATCTGAACGCTTGCAGGAGGCAGAATTACTGCATCAATCACATGAACCACACCATTGCCTGCTATCAAATCAGCAACAATAACCTTGGCATCGTTAATATAAACGCCATCTTCACGAAATGTTACTGTGATATCTTCACCCAAAAGGGTAGGGGCCATCATCCCATCTGAAAGGTCGGTTGACAATACGTTTCCTCCGACCACATGGTAAAGGAGGATCTGGGTCAGCAGACCTGAAGGATCTGAAAGTAAAGCTTCGATGGTTCCGGCAGGAAGGGCTGCAAAAGCTGCATCTGTCGGGGCAAATACCGTGAACGGGCCTTCACCTTTGAGCGCTTCAACCAGTCCGGCGGCAACTACCGCAGCAGTAAGGGTCGTATGGACTTCGCTTCCCACAACAATATCAACAACAGTTGCAGGCAGGGGAGCTTCCATATTCTGGCGGGCAACCGGCCAGGTACCTGGAACAGGAAGGCTTACGCCTTTGGTACTTCCACGCACCATATTGTCGGCTCCAAAAGAATATAGGGGCCATCCTTTGTACGTAAGCTGTTTTCTTCCGTAAACCTCAGTTATCGAGAAAAGTGATGCATCAAGGATAGACGGGATGACAACATCAGTCATTTCGTAGATAGGCCATACGAAATTATTCTTGAAATCAGGGTAGGTGAAGTTATTGTCATTTTGAAAATCTTTTGAATAAGTATACAGGGTTCTGCCATATGCATCGGTGAAATATTGTATAATTTCATCTCCCTGCGTATAATCACCTTTATAATTTTTGCCATCGAATCCAACCATCTGGTTGTTGACCAACATAATGGTGTAATCAGGTTTGGCAACAAACCAAACACCGCCTCTGCCGTCACCGGCTAAATCACCGGCTTTGGTATCCTGAACAAAATAATACAATGGCCATCCTTTATAGGTGGTCTGCATTACGCCAGCGCCACGGTCAATCGTTCCAAAATCATCAGTATCAAGGCCTTCACCCAGCCTTAGATTAGCATCATAGAAAACAGGCCAGTTATTCAAACACCCTCCTGTACAGTTGGAAATATCTTTGGCATCGCGTGCATGAAAGTAAAGGGTCTTTCCCCTTGAATCGGTCAATATGCTGCCTTTGGCAGAGTTTTCAGCAATCTGTACGCTGGCAGGAGGCAGAATTACTGCATCAATTACATGAACCACCCCGTTTTCGGCTTCTATGTCTGCAACCGTTACTTTGGTATCATTAATATAAATACCATCTTCGCGGAAGGTAACGGTAATATCTTCACCCAAAAGGGTAGTGGCCTTCATCCCATCCGAAAGGTCGGTTGACATAACACTTGCTCCAACCACATGGTAAAGAAGAATCTGGGTCAGCAGACCTGAAGGATCAGCCAGTAAAGCCTCAATGGTTCCGGCAGGAAGTGCCGCAAATGCTG
>CAYMXK010000130.1:0-11181 GCA_964393915.1 uncultured Prolixibacteraceae bacterium | reverse complement strand
CTGCAAGAGATTTGGATGTTACATTCTAATAGTTTATCTTTCTTACGGTTTATGGATTTTAACTGCATCATTACAACTAAAGCTCTTTATCATGAACGCGAAATTACCTGAGCGCCCCTTCAATACCCTTGCTCTTTCCATGTCGGGCGGTGGATACCGCGCTGCTGCATTTCATCTGGGATCACTCACCTACCTTTCATCTCTGATGTGGAATGGCACCAGCCTGCTGGAAAGGGTCCGCGTAATATCTACTGTTTCGGGAGGAACCTTTACAGGAGTATGTTATGCATCAGCCCTGGCTGAAAACAAATCACTTATGGATTGCTATTGGAAACTTTATCAATTTATGACTGATACCGATTTGATTGGGGAGAGCCTCAAAAAGCTGGCAGATTTTGATGACTGGAACAGCCCCAAAGCCAGGAGTCTTATTAACGCTTTTTCATTGGTGTACCTTGAAAAACTGGAAAATAAAACTTTCTCGCATCTCTTTGATCATCCAATCCATTTGAAAGAGCTCATTTTCAATGCTACAGAATTTAACTACGGACTTCCTTTCCGCCTTCAGCGAAGCGAATTGAGCGAACAGGAGTACAGCTATGCCTTTCTGGGCAATCGCCAGGTAAACATGCCACCACAGGCCATCAGGGAGATCAGGCTTGCCGATATTATTGCTGCATCCTCCTGCTTTCCAATGGGTTTTGAACCTATCAACTTCCCCACTGATTTCAGGCATGAGCATTCGCCCGTACTCGATTCATTGAAAGAATCCTATAAAACCGACCAATGGGGTAACAAATGTTCATTTCCTATCGGGCTTATGGATGGAGGTATCGTCGACAACCAGGGCATTGACAGTGTTATTCAGGCAGAACTGGTGATGAAGAATTATAAGGGAGAAAGAAGCAAATATATTTCCAAAGATGAAAAATCCATTGACCTTTACATTATCAGTGATGTTTCATCTCCCTTTATGAGCGGTTATGTCAGAACAGAAGAACAACCATTAAATTTCTGGCGAAAATTAAGCTTTAGGAAGTTTTCCTTTTTTGGTTTGCTGTCATTGTTAATGGCTGCGCTGACCATTATCCTAGCTATTTACAGCGAAAAGGGGGTACTGACTTTTGTGGCTGGCTTATTTACAGCAGTATTTCTGCTTGCCGGCATCCTGAGTTTTTTCCTGTCGCAGTTGTTTCATAAATTCATGAAAATATTTGAGGTTCCAGAATTTTTTGCCAGCCGGTTGGGGATCTTTAGCAAAATGCAATTCGGGATTTATGAAACCCTGATCAAAAACCGGATTAGTTCCGTAGTATCTATGGTATCGGAGGTTTTTATGAAGCAGATCAGGAGACAACAGTATGGCAGGGTTTACAACGAGCCCGGCTGGGAAACACGCCTGATCATGAACGGGATCTATGAATTGTCGCCCGAGCATACGGTTTACAGAAACAGCAAAAAAGATATCCTGCTGAGCCAGGAACTAAGGAATGTAAGTACACTATTGATGGCAACTGCAGAAAAGGCGAAATCCATGGGCACTACACTTTGGTTTACTCCTGACGAACTTAAGGGTGAAAAGGACAATATGCTCAAAGCACTGATTGCCTGCGGGCAGTTCACCGTTTGCTTCAACCTCATTGAATACATTGAAAAAATTATACTAAACCCAAAGAACAAAGCAGCGTATGATGCTTATTCAGATGATCTTAAGGTTGAAATCAACACCCTTCATGCTAAAATGCTAAGTGACTGGAAAGCATTTAATGCCGACCCATATTGGAAGGTTAAAGAAATTCATCAGGAAAGTTAAGAACAAGCATGCAACATCCAAGCAATAAAATTGATCGACATGGAAGCATTTGAATTTTGGACACAATGGGGCTCCGGACTCAAAGACCGGGATTTTGCCAATGCCTTTACCGCTCTGGGCATTCTGCAGGCAAACTTTGTTGTTAAAGAAAAACAGAGATCGGGCATTTCTCTAAAAGCCGATCAGCAGTTCATCAGCTCACTGACATTTTCTGCTTTGCAGAATATCACACAAAAAGAAAAACAGCCGGATTTCAGTTTTATCCATTGGGAATTTCCTGAACCGGAAAGCATCATCCGGCTTGAACAAACCCACTTCAGGCTTAGAGAACTTTCCCCGGATAAATTGGCTGTGATATGGGCTGTTATTGCCAATGCGATGCCTTTCGAAAGTGACAAACCAAATCTGAGAATCCGCATCCAGGAGTATCCCGGAAATATGACCATAAGGCCCTGGTTCAGAATTCTTTCTGAAGCAGCCCCTGATAATAAGTCCATTTATATAAATTTTGATACTGCTAATCCGGAAATCCACATGAAATGGCCCATACGGTTGGGCTTCATTCCAAAAAACAGCGCAGAGGGGCCCGTGTCTGAAGCGCATGGACGCTGGCCGTCAAACACCAATGCCAGACTTCTGCCCATTGGCCGTGACCATGACAATGCTGATATTTTTGTTTTTGATGGCAGCTTAGCAGCACTGAAAAAGTCTCTCAGGGAACTTCCTGCCCCGATGAAGTGTAACCTTTTCATCATCAGAGGACCCGACGATAATCATTCTCCTGATTTTTTCCGGCAAATGAAAGAGATTACATCAATCAGCCGTGCCAATGGTTGGGTCTTTATCAGCAATACTTATGGGGACCAACAATTTGCTAACTCGCTTAATGATCTGGTTAACGGACTTTGCCATGATGCGTCACTGGATTATGTTGTTTCCACAATCTTTGCAAATACAGGATCTGTTATGCCGGACCCGATCATCTTTTTGGGCAAAAAGCCGGCAATGTTTCGCCTGAAACACATGGTGGATAAGGTAATCAAAAGACTCACTGAATTACCACGCGCAGCAAAGATCAATGTTTCATCAGATACACGCCATCGGCTGAATATTCCCGAAAGTGCTGCTTTTGAAGGTGCTGGTGAGTTGCAGGCTGTTCTTGAGGAAAACAAGGAGAGTATGATCTTTATTGCTGAAAGCACTGGTGCCACGGGAATAACAGAGTTAAACGAGTCTCTGGAAGCAGCCGAAATGTCACCTGAAATTGAGGAAACCCGTCAAAACAGGTACATTTCTGCAAAAACTTTTGTAAAAGACAAAGACACCTTTCAGCCCACAAAGCGAGCCTTTCTGCTCAGAAAACCTGCGCGTATCACCGTGCGTATTGGTCCGCCCGACAAGGAGTGGACTTCCTTAAATACCCCGGTTGATATGAGCAAACTACCGGAACAGAAAGAGGCCTGGAAGCTGAAAGTTGTATTGAGTGATCCGAATCACATAGCTACACCTCTTGTCAGCAGCATAAAATTACCTAAAGATGGCCCAAGTACAGAATGTGAATTTGAGTTCACTCCGCTGGACACAACTCCTTTCGAGGGACGAATTACGATATTGCATCGCGGACGGGTAATACAAACTGCTGTTTTAAAAATGGCTGTCGCGGAAGACCTTGCTCAAATGCCCGAAACCGATCAGCTGGAGCTCTCTGAGATCATCCCGGTAAGGTCTCATCTTGGCAATCTTGAAGAAAGGCGACAGTTCGATGCGGCTTTTGTTACCAATAATACATCCAGCCAGCGACCAGTACTCCAAGCGATATCAAAAGACCATGCCTGGCTGGCAAACCTTGAAGCCTGCAAGCCTATCACCGAAGAAATCAATCTGGCCTTATCTGAAGTGGCATTTTCGGTGGAGGATTACAAGACGGGGCTCGAATCAGAAAAGGGGAAGGAGCTTTTTAAGCGGCTGGTATTTAGCGGTTGTGAGCTGTACAGTGCCATCGTTGAATCAGAACTCATGCGTCCAACCAACAGGGCTGATTTTGCCAAAATGGAGTATTTGCAGATTGTCAGCACAAAGAATGACTCCGTGATTCCTTTCGAATTTATTTATGACCGGGAAGTTCCGGATGATGACGCCACCCTTTGCCCCCATTGGAAAGAAGCTCTTTTGCAGGGGAAATGCCATCCATTGTGCGAACAAAATCAAAGAAAAAACATTTGTCCGACGGGCTTCTGGGGACTGAGCAAAGTAATTGAAAGACATGATGTTACACCAGAGCTGGGAGATTTAAACCGGGAGCATTTTCTACAATCGGAGGCGGTGGGCAACCGTTCGGAGCTTAATCTTGCTGCACCGGTACTATTTGCCACAAGTTCCAAGGTTGGCCAAAATGACGCTCAACAGGTAATATTCAATTTCGAAAGGGCATTTGGCATTCCGCCCATAACTGTCGACACCTGGGAAAACTGGGAAACCGAGGTGGTGAATCAAAAACCCCTTCTGATCATTGCCCTTACGCACACCGAAGGGACGGGTGCCAATGCAACGCTGGAGATTGGAAGCAAAACCCTGAGAAGTATCCAGATCAGGGCATCGCATGTCCGGCCTGTCGATCCCGGAGCTTATCCTCTGGTTGCATTACTGGGGTGCGATACCAGTGGCTCGGCCATTGAATATGGGAAATACAGCCGCCAGTTTCGCCTAAAAGGAGCAAGTGTGGTAATCGGAACCATTGCAACCGTCTTCGGCGGCCATGCAGCCCGGGTGGCCGAAATGCTTATTGACGGTCTCATGGAAGGAAAAAATTCCTCGGAAAGGCTGGGCGAAGTCATACGCAAACTAAAGCGAAAAGCCATCATAGATGGGCAACTCATGCCATTGTGCCTGGTTGCTTTTGGCGATGCCGACTGGAAACTCAAATAAAACAATAGAATCATGGACCCATTTTTTCGAATTGAATTGCTTCCTGCCCGACAGGGAGATGCCATCTGGATTGAATATGGCAATACCTCAAGAACACGCAGAATCCTTATTGATGCAGGCCCAATTGATGCATATGATGAGGTGGAATCAAAGCTGAAAACCCTGCCTGAAGGGGATAAAAGGGTAGAGCTGGTGGTCATTACCCATGTTGATACCGACCATATTGAAGGTATGATCAGGCTGTTTGCCGAGAAACGGCAAAATTGGTTGATTGCACCTGAAGATATCTGGTTTAACGGTTACCGCCACATGCATGAGGCCGGAGTACTTGGCGGACGGGAGGGGGATTTCTTAAGTGCCTTATTAAATCGTCGGGCTTTGGGACTTTGGAATAAACATTTTAGCAACAAAGCTGTGAGTATACATCCCGGAAAACCACTTCCTGTGGTGGAGCTGGCAGATGGAATGAAAATCACGCTGCTCTGCCCCGATCCCCCAAAACTGAAGAGCATGGCCAAAAAATGGATCAGGGATGTTGACAAACATGGTCTTAAACCGGGCGATCTGGATGGTGCCTGGGAGCAGTTGCTCAAATATACAAAACTTCACCCCGATGATGGCATTTTGGGTGGGCCCGGAGAAATAGATGAAGTGATAAGAAAACAACTAAAAACAGACCAATCGGCAGCCAATGGGTCGAGCATTGCATTTCTGGCAGAGTTTGAAGGGAAAAGCTGTCTTTTCCTTGGCGATGCCCATGCTGCCACCATAGCAAAATCAATTCAGAAGTTAATCCCACCTGATCAGCAACGACTTAAGGTAGATGCAGTAAAAGTATCTCACCACGGAAGCAGAAACAACATTTCCAAAAAGCTGATGGACCTTATAGATGCCCGTCATTATCTGGTAAGCACCAGTGGTGCAAAGTACAAGCACCCAAACAAGCCTGCTATCAAAGCCATTATACAGGGCTCGCTGCAGGATCCCGTGATTTGGTTCAATTACAAATCTGATTTCACTCAGCCATGGGAAACTCTCCAGGCAGACCTTCGGAACTATCAAACCCGATACCCGCAAAATTCGTCAGAAGGAATAAGTATTGAGTTATTTAAAGCTCCAAAGGATTTATAACAACAGGAGGTTTGGTTATGCTGGTCTTTGTTGATTTGCTTACTTCTAGGTCTTTAATCAGAAATGCATCAGGAGTGATAAAAGTGCCGGGGCACCCACTTATATAGTCAATCCGGTGGTTGGTGTCTTCCCCAACAGTGGTATTCAGCACTTGTTTTTGATTGCTGGCACCTATGATTTTCCGGAGATCATTTAGCTCCAGGGAATTAAACCCGGCAGACCTTACCATTGTTTCTTTTCCTGTATTTACGTCAATAAGGAAAACTCTGCGCAGTTCTGATAAATTGGAAGTCATCTCCCTGACAATAATGGCATAACTTAAACCGTCTGCTTTGGCACGATCGAGCAGCTGTTTTTTCAGTTCTTCGCCGGTCACGGCATTCTTGTAATCAACCTCAATTACACCTGGAGCGATCATCGGCATACCTGAAAAGGTGGGCACGCGCAGATGGCCATTGGATTCCTTCATCTTCAAAGTAGGGATTCTGCTGTTCAGCAGAGTCTTTAACACCCCGTTTTCTATTATAGCCAGTTCGTCAGGGGGAATGGTTCCTTCCATATCGACAGCAAATGAGCCTATCAACGTTGTGCCATCGTATTGTTTTTTCTTTGGAAATGCAGTAACATTCAGCGCATCTGGTGCAATTCGTGTGTCAATTCTTGTCTCTGTTGAAATTTTTGTGCCGGCGGAACCGGATTGGGCTGAAGTTGTCATTCTTTCACGCTTTGCATAAAGGTTTTCATGTTTGGCATAAAACATCGTCTTCCTAACGACCTCAGTTGCGGCGGGCCCTTCAAATAAAATGGGGCCATTGTATACATCATTAAACACTGGGGCATCCCTCATTTCAAAGAGCGTACCCACCAGTTCCCTGGTTTCCCTGATCACTTGTTCAAGTGGGGGCAGATCATACTCTTTCAACACATGGTAAGTGTTATAAAGTTCTAAGTTTTCCCCCTCGGGGGACAGCGTCTCTGCATTTACCACCAACCTGATGATGTTGACCGGATAAGTGACTTTTGCACCTTCTGTGTTGGAATAATATACATTGGCTTTGATACCCGTGAGCCTGATCCACGAAAAGGTCAGTTCCGGAAAAGTTTTCATCGTTTCTGAAATCGTGTTGGCATAAACAGTCAGCTTTTCCAAGTCGTAAGTAAGGTCAGTCACCGGTTCGTTGACGAGGGTGGCTGCTCCGGGTATAAAATCAGGAACGTCAGCCCATTCGCCCTGATTCGCATTTTGCATGGCTGATTGCCTGGCAGAGTATAGGCTAAGAGACATCCTGTAAGCCCTGTCAAATGATAACCAAAGTCTTCTTCTTACTTCATCGGCGCAATTTCCTGTGGGGAAACCTGGTCGCGACAAGGATTGGATCATAATTCTCCCGTCAAGGTTACTGTTGTTGTAATCTCCGACCAGAACCTGCATGTTATGGGCCGATCTGTTTCTTGTTTCAAAGGCCTTTATGGTGGATCCCAGGGAGGAATGTATACAAAGCCGGTTCTGGTCAACAATATTTAATCCTATATAAAAGGGGTTTGGCATATTGGGAAGCCTGAGTGACCCCATACTTTTCTGCATCTGTTCATCCATGGTCTTATGGAGCATGGAACCTTCATTTTGCGCTGAGGCAGCAACCGAAACAAAAATTAAGATGGAAAGGATACATTTTATCTGGATACTCATGATAGTTATTTTTTTCGGAATTATTACCTGCTTGCTTCTTCGTTGGGCATATCGATGGGTGGGGTATTGTTTCTTGGAATTGGCTTTTTCTGAATCTCGATTTTCTTCACAAACATCATCGGACATACGGATGAAACCGGGACCCGCCCTGATTCAGCTCCACAATAGCCATTAAAAATGCCATAATCTCCGCCCACAGCTTCAATCTCAGAAAACATGGCCAAAGGAGTCCCAACCAGGTTTACACCCCTGACAAGTTCATCGGGACGTCCGTCGGTATAAACCCGGCAGACTTCATTCGGAGTAACGTTAAATGCGTTGGGGTTACCTCTTCCTGTCATTGTGAAACCTCCGCTAACCTCTTTGAAATGATACCCGTATTCAAGATTCTGCTTTTTCAGTTCCGCAATAAAAAGGGTTCGGAGTTCTTTTTCAGATAATAGATTAACGGATTCAACGATGAGATTGGATTGCCTGGAAACAGGGGCAAGTCCCTCACTTGCACGCCCGTGACCATTGGATTGGGGAAATCCCTCGATGGGCGTCCGGCTGGATAGGAAATCCCTGAGAATCCCGTCTTTCACCACTTCTACACGTTGGCCTTTCACTCCTTCATCATCGTATGCATAAGATCCGTTCAAGGCAAAGTTTTTATATTCATACAGAGTGGGATCAAAAATTACCGAGAGATGGGGATTGAGTACCTGCTCATTGATTTTCTTCTTGAAAGTTTGTGCATCGTCTAAGGTTTTCATCCGGGAGGCTTCCACGCGATGGCCGAAAATCTCATGAAAAAAGACTCCTGTTGCTGAACCTGAAAGGAGTGCCGGGCCACTGTAGGCTTCAACCACAGGAGATTTTCTCAGGGCGATAATTTTATCGACCATGCCGCGTACATCAGTCAGAACAGTTTCATCAGAAGGTAAACCCTGCAGGTCCCGTGCAAAATAGGTTTTGTGCAATGGCAGGTCCATTCCATCCCTGGCTATCCCGTTACAGGTAATGGTCAGTTCGATGTAGTTCCTGTTCTCTGCGATCTTTGTTCCCTCAGTGGATACCAGGTATTTACGAATAGAATTGATGGAATAGTTCACAGAAGATCCGGTGATGTAAACATTGTTATAAAATGGGGCAGAAAACTTCTGAACATTGGAAACCAGCAAATCTTCAGTCTTTTTATCGACAACCAATTTTTGTTCCGGTTCCTGGTAATCTGTTGGTTCTTCAATTGTGAAATCAGGCGATTTATCCTCCGCATCAACATTCATGGCGTTGCTGCCTTTTATCATGCCCAGTTTCTGAACGGCGTTATGATAGGCATTATTGGTGGATTGCCACAAAAGCTGCACAATTCCCTCATATTGGTCGTCCAATGGAATTTCGGTGATTCCCAATGAATTGAAGCCTCCGGAGCCTCTTACAGAATGAAAATTATCAAGGGCGGGTGTGCCCACCCTCACCATTGTGGTTAAAATACGGTTGGATCTTCGCATGTTCTGGTCAAGGCACCCGTGTGAACCTGTAATAACCACAGATTCAATGTCAGAAATCCGGTAATTGATATACCATGCTGGAATCTCCTGCTTTTTCAGTTCTGAAAATTCGCGATACAATTCTTTCTCAAGTATGTTCAGGAGAGGATCCTGTGAAAAAACCGGATTTGAGTAACAGATAAAAAGGGATAGAAGAAAGGGGAGGACGATTTTCATAAATTCAGATTTAGGGAAGAATGAAACAGGGCATAAAACTAAATATTCTATAGTTAAATTCAAAATTTCGGAACAGTTTACTTTTTATGTTATTAGCACTGATTTAAGGTTGAATTATTTGGTTCAACTTAGCTTTCATCAATTTTTTGAATTCCAGGCTTCTTGCATCATGATTTACCACAGTTGAGAGCGGAATACGTTCATGGCTGTTTCCGAAGAATCATAACCTTTTTGAGAAAAAATATGAGGAACGTTACATTTCTGCAGGATTAATTTTCAATTTTACCCGACATACTTCGTTTTAACCCAATTAAAACGGTTATGCAAATAACCAACATGGCGATTGACAACGTGATTAGAAAGAAGTTAACTACAGCTTCGGCCGCTGGATGTCCCTCCCGGCCATTTGCTGCCACTGTAAGCATTTTCCCGGCATTAAAAATGGCTGCAGTCAAAATGCCGAACCAATTGGCAAATGTGCCGTAAAGGGCAAGCCAGTAGGTAGCGGACAGCCATTTTTTGGATAAATCTATTCTATCCCAGATAAGTCCGAGTACAATGAGAAACATACCATTTAAAACTCCTTCAATGTGACTGGACAATCCCATTCTCGGATTGGCTAATATGGGAATCAGGAATCCGGTAATTAATCCTAAAAGGAACAACAAAACACCTGAAAAAATAAGTCTGTCTGATTGTTGCTTTTTAAAAGTTATAGTTTCCATAAGAATTGTATTTATGCAAAAACAACAAATTCAGATTATGGTTTAAAACATTCAGTAAAACCAATGCCACTGAAATCTTCCCAATGAGTTGTATTCCAGCGTGGGAAGCGGGATCTTAATGAAATTCAATCCATGCAGTAAAGTCTTCAGCAGCTCTGATTTTACCGGGATCTTCGTGCAGTCAATGTCAAGGGAAAGGAGGTACTGTCTGTAACGAACCGTCTCTGGAATTGGCATGCCGTTGTAGGAAGTTATGTTTTCGAATTCCCCGTACATTCCGTTTGCCCCATAACCCACGGCAATATTTAACCAGCGGGGTAATTTTTTTATGGGCAGCGCCCCGGAGAGGGGGAGTGTTAACCAATAGGTATGTCCATTGTAATCCTTGAATATTCTGTCAAATGCGTTTTTGCCCAGATAGCCATGTGCCTGGCTTGCATAACCGGACTCCCGGTAGCTGAATTTGTACTTTATAACCTGTTGGTTAAAAGCAAGTTCCTGACCAATAATCAGGGCTGATCCCAGTGCATTGGCCACCATATCACCCCAGGAGAAGCCATATCCCTCATGAATGCCGTCCATTATCTCGATGGGGGCCTGCAGCAAAAACCCTAATGAGGCACCATAGCACAAAGCCTGGTTCCGGCTAAAACCGGCATGCAACAAATAATTATAACCTATGTAACTGTATACATAAGAACCGAACATGTGGCCGAACTTGTCCACCTGCAGGTATCCCCTGTTGTCGTTGTAAAAATGAAATGGAACGCGCTCCCTGTCCTTGTACCAGGTCTGTCCCAGTACTATCATGGACGCTGCATAGTACCCTGTTCCTATTGCACCAGCCTTCAGCAGGGTATGCTTTTTCGGGCGGATGGAATCAGGGCTTTGTTGGTATTCCTGCGATGATAGCCGGGATGTTACCAATAACAGCGTGGAAAGAAGCGCCACGGAAAGGATCATTTTGGCAGATTTCACAATCAGTCAGTTTGTTGGGGGCATGTTAATAAATAGTCCCTGTATTCTTTCATAAGCAAAATCGGTTTTTGAATAACTGTTTGCCGATAGACAGGCAAATATGGAAATATTTCAGGAATTCTCTTTGTGTTTGCCAGTCTTCTGTTTTAAGGGTTTATAAAGCAGGGTTCAACATGGTGAAGAGTTTATTGTACCTATGAAAGAGTCCTT
>CAYMXK010000129.1:0-11199 GCA_964393915.1 uncultured Prolixibacteraceae bacterium | reverse complement strand
CCTGACGCTGTATTCCTTGTTGCTGAACAGACAAGGCTTTATCATCCCGCTGGCAGTTAACCTGAGCCGGTTGCAAATGCCGCAATTGCCGCCTTCGCCGCCTTCAACCTGCGAAAAATCACCTGTTCGGAGATCCATTTGTGTGATGAACCTGATCTTTACACCCTCTTCCTCTGCAAACTTCCTGATGGCTGAAATATCCTGGTCAGGTCCGTCATTCAGCTTTACCACGTTGATTTTAACGGGTGTCAGTCCGGCCTTCCGGGCAGCCCTGATACCGGCGAACACAGCTTCCAGATTGCCCCCCCTTGTAATTTCACGGTATTTTTCAGTCGACACAGAATCAAGGCTGATGTTCACCCGGCTTAATCCCGCCATTTTCAGTTTATCCGCATATTCCGCGAGAAGGACACCGTTGGTGGTCATGGAGACCTCCTCTATTCCGCTGATTTTGCTGATCATATCGACCAGGTTAACAATTCCGTGCCTGACGAGAGGTTCACCCCCGGTAAGACGGATCTTTCTGACTCCCATCCCGCTGGCCACCTTAACCACTTCCACGATCTCTTCAAGGCTCAGAATCTCAACCTTAGGGATCAGTTTTATCCCCTTCTCCGGCATGCAGTATATGCACCTGAGATTACACCTGTCGGTTACTGAGATCCTCAGGTAGGTGATATGTCGGTTATATCTGTCTAACATACACCAATTCTCCTTTTCTGATCGTTTTGACCCCGACAGGGACCTCCATTAAATAATTTGCAAAACTCAAAGCATTAATGTGCGCAGATCCATGGAATTCGACAGGTACAACCTCCATTTCCTGGCTGATCTTTACCGGCATGAAGTTTATCCTTCCGGCATAGCTCCGGCTAAACTCTGACCCGAAAGGCAGTCTGAGTCTCTGAGGCTGGTGTTCGTGTCCCATCATTCTGTAAAGAAATGGTTTTACGTAGAGTTCAAACTGCACAAACGAGGAAACCGGATTGCCGGATAAACCGAAGCAGTAACGGTTGCCTTTTCTGGCAAAAACCATGGGTTTACCCGGCTTAATTGCCGTAGCAGTGACCGGAATTTCAAAACCCAGTCGGCTCAGAATTTCAGGTACCAGATCATAATCCCCGACAGACACACCTCCTGTCAGAATAGTAACCTGGTAAGTTTCAACGGCTTTCTTAATCATATCTTCAAGGATCACCTCATCATCGGGAATAATACCGCCATACCTGGCCTCTATTTTCAATTCTGATAGCTGCCCAATCAGCTGTGAAGAGTTGGAATTCCTGATCTGATGCGTCAGGGGCACGATGCCCGGTTCCACCAGTTCTGTTCCGGTGGCAAAAACAGCCACTTCCGGTAGCTCGTAAACAGCAGGTCGGATTACTCCTGCACCGGCCAGTACAGGCAGATGTCCCGCTCTGATCAGCGTGGACCTCCCCAGAATCTTATCCCCTGTTCTGACATCCTCGCCCAGGGAACAGATGTTGTTTGTCTGGGATTGACGGGTACAGATGACCTTGTTCTCCCCTACAACCAAAGTATCTTCCTTTTTAAATACAAAATCGGCCGGATCGGGCACCATTGCACCGGTCATAATCTTATAGCACTGGTTTTCAGCGATTTGCTTTTCCGGAAGTTTACCTGCATAAATGGTTTCAATAACTTCCAGCTCATTTCCCAGTTCACTTTTCCGGCAGGCATACCCGTCCATGGCTGACTTGTTGAACGGGGGCATATTCATGTCAGAAAACACATCTTCAGCCAGTACGCGGTGTAAGGCCTGGTTCAGGTCCACTCTTCCGGGAGGCAGTGTCTCTGCTGACCTGAGTATTATATCCAGCGCTTCTAAGTATTCAAGCATCCTGTTCAAATTTATGGTTACAAAAACGTACTGAACTCCGGTTATTCTTAAAAACCTCTTCAGAAGAGCGGATAACCATTTCTGTTTCAGGTCTGAAATGGGTGTTTTTTTCCTGATTTCCCCCTGTGATATGCAACAGGACAGAAGGTTCAACAAAATCATACAGTCCACCGGATTCAACCACTACTGGCTGCGAGGGATCAAGTTTAGAAAGCAGTTGGCCAAAAGCCTCCAGCACATGTTCATTTCGGGCCTGGATATAGTAGGCCCGGTGGGCTCCGGCCTGAAGCATGCGCGAGCTGTCTTTATCCGTCAACGATTTCTCTTCAGCTACCACAAAATTTTCAGTATCAGCTATAATATCCATTTCACCGGGCAGGGGATGAAAATGAGAGGAAATCTTAACGGCAACAGGCCGGTGCGATCCGGCAAGATACTGAATTATCCTGCAGGCGGTCAAGGTTTTCCCGATATTTCTTCCGGTTCCTCTTATAATCAACATATTCGGATGATAGTTCACTGCAGGTCCTCCGGAAAATTAAAATTAACAAGCTGACTGGCAGCCTTAACTACGACAGTTTTAGCATCCAGTCTTTGAAGAAGGCGGGTCATCCTGTATTCCCCCAGTCGGATCTGCTCCCTGATGACAGAAATTGCAGAGCGGCTGTAAACCCCAAGCACCGGATAGACTTTACCATCCGGATCCTGCGCAACCACAGCTTTTGCCCCGTGACTTTCCATCAGCAGCATGTTCAAAATATCTGCATGAATTCCGGGCATATCACACGGGCAGACAATGTTGAGTTCAGTCCGGGATGTGGAGAGAGCTGCTTCCAGCCCTCCGACAGGCCCCCTTTCCGCAAAGTTATCTGCGATCAGCGGATAGCCAAACCGGGTATAATCCTGGTTCCGGGTGCTGATAAGAATATTATTTGTTATATTTTTACAGGCATTGATGGAATATCGCACCATGGGCAATCCGCCAAACTCTGCAAGACCTTTGTCCCTGCCCATCCGTGAACTTTTGCCACCCGCCAGTATGATCGCCGTTACCTGCATATCAGAGATAAAATAGTTTAAAACTTGCGAACAGCAGCACTCCTGAAAGAAGATAGGTCAGTTTCACCGGCGTAAGTTTTGCCCTTCCTGCCCAGGAGCCTGTAAAACTACCGGCAATTCCGGCTGCTATCATCATGTAAATTTCATTTACAGGGTTCAACTCGCCGGAAGATGCAAGCCCTGCAATTCCCGAAGCCGAATTCAGCAGGATAAAAATTGCAGAAATGGCAGCGGTTTCCCTTATGGAGGCCCATCGTAGGAGCAGCAGCACCGGACTGAGAATTATACCACCTCCGATACCGATAAGTCCGGAGAAGAATCCGAGAACAGCCCCCAGAACAAGGGCGAGAGGAACATTCAAGGGCCGAATGATTACAGAGGCCCTGGCTGAAAAGAGCATTCTTAATACCGCCAATATCAGGAAAGTTGCGAGTATAATCCTGTAAACGGAAGGTTCTATTGTTACGCGTGCACCGATGAACGACATCGGAATGGAAAGAAGGATAAATGGCCAGAGAAGCCTGAACCGGAAGAAACCTCCACGATAAAAGGAGTAAAATGAAATTGCTGAAACAAAAAGATTCAGGATGAGTGCCGAAGCACGCATATTCTCAGGAGATACGGCAAATATGGCCATAATGGCCAGATAGCCGCTTGCACCGCCATGCCCCACTGCGGAGTATAAAGCAGCAATAATAAAGATCAGCAGATAAAAAATTAAACCATAATCCATTGTACCTGTCTCCTTTCCAATTTATTTCAACAATTGTTGAATCCGGGAGGACAGGGCGTTTCCAACCTGTCCCATCGGTTCATTTTCCATTCCACAGAAGTGGTAGCAGGACAATAAACTCGGAGAATGAGCAAAATAACTAATTATTGGAGAATCAACAACCTCCCTGTACCTTTTTCCTGGTTTCGCGTTTCTGCACGGGAGGGACTGGTCCGGCCGGAGCAGCAGCAGGCGCTGTATTCTCTGTTGCTTCTCCGCCTAGTGCCATTCCGGCGCCTTTACGGAGGTTATATTTAAGAATCTCCTCATTCGGAGCTGAGCTTGGCGGTGCTTCCGGATTCAGGATGGTTTCAGCCCAGTAATTGAGGCCACCCTGCAACACATAGTTGTTGCTGTATCCCAGCTGGCGCGTGATCATCCAAGCCTGGTTGGCATCGTTGGTGCCATTCGAATAAAACACATTCAGCCTGACATCCTGATTCAGGTAACTTTCCCATTCCGGATTCAGGATATCAACCATAGGAATATTAATTGCATCAGGAAGGCTGTATTTTTCAAATTCCGCAGCACTTCTGACATCGATCAGCTGAAGGGAAGGGTCTTTAGCGATGAGCAAATCGGCCACTTCGTCGGGGCCAATGAACTGAGTACCGCTCTTTACCTCCTCGAGAAGCTGTTCTGCTGTCAGTTTATAAGGCTTTGTGGTGTTTTCGGGAACTGCCGCAATTATCAAACCCAGTGGGATAAGAGCTGTTGCCAAAATTAACCGTGCTTTCATATTTATTACTTTTTACACATTAATACTTTTAATTACAATTATCAGTCATTTTTCCGGTAATCGTCGCGGGCGAATTTTTTTTCGGCCCACTCACCAACCCAGAACATGCCAAGAGCGGCCAGAATGATCAGGAAGGTCAGCACTCCCCGGGATGCACCGACCAGGTCGCTCAGCAGGGGTGCGCCCATGAACTTTGCTTCATAGAAATTCTGCCATAGCGGGAATCCTTCTGCAAAAATCAGAACACCAATTAACATACCGCCAATGAAGGCCAAACCATCCAGTTTACCAATCGACGCTGCACAGAAGGAAGTTCCGGGGCAATATCCTCCCATGATAAAACCGGCTCCCATGACCACCCCTCCTCCGAGAGTTGACCAGAGATATGTCGGGTTGATGTAGATATAACTCAGATCAATCCAGTTGAACAGGCTCATAAACAGGAGACCGACGGCACCGGTGATGGCAGCGGTAAAGAATACCTTCAGTACGGTAGTGTCGTAGCCGTAAAACATACCGGCCAGACGCCGGCTTGAGGAGAAGCCGTTTGACTCAAGCACAAACCCGAACCCAATCCCGATCAGGAAGGCCAGGAAGAGGTTGGTATTGTCGGATATTATTTCATTTACTATCAGTGGTCCCATGAGGTGATTTATTATTGATGAATTATTAATGATGATTGATTAATGATGAATTGAGAACGATTGTGGTTTATTGGGGGTTATATCCAGAGTTTGCGGGCAAAATAAGCAAGTCCAAAGGCAGTTCCGAATATGGCTGCCATGGAAAGGAATCCGCTTAGCGAGAGAACTGCCATTCCGGTGAGTGCCGAGCCGCTGGTACAGCCACGCCCAAGCTGTGAGCCGAATCCGAAAAAGACACCTCCGAGGGCGGCAAACAGAAGCCTTATTTTGTTGGTAATCGCAGGGCCTTTCTCCACCTTCCATTTTAGCCTGCCGGCTATTGCTCCCGACAAAAATCCGCCAACAATTACACCGAGCATCTGAAAAACCAGCCAGTCTTTCAGTGGACCATCATGGGTCGACAGGTAATCCCTGTAAAATGTTGCATTTTGGGTATGGCCCGGAGCAACAGTATCAACTCCGGCGACAATAACGCTTTTAACTGCGCCGCTGGCACCCAGACCCCTGCCGGATATCCAGAAAGCAGCGATGACCACAAGTCCTAACAGTACGCCACCCAAATAAGGGTTCATGTATTTTTTCTGCTTCATATTATTTGATATCTGAAAATATAATCTTTAAAAATCCATTTCATAAATGTAAACTCAGCTTCTAGTAGAGCCATCGGCTGAGCTGACCGGCATAGGCAAAAATAAACCGGAGCATCAGGCTGCCGAAAAGCACCAATGCCACAGGAATCACATGCGGAATGTGAAACTTCCTGATCTCAAGAAATTCAAGTACGGCTGGCAGGATCATCCCGATAAACACCACAAATATCCAGAATGGGGCAGTATATGGCCCTCCCAGAAACAGGTTCGCTGCTTCGATCTGCACCTCCGTGCTTGCCAGGAAACCCATGAACATGTGGATGATCAGAAAGAGTTCGATACCGATAAGCATGATATCGATCTTGGCAAAATTGATGCGTTCGCCCTTTCTTTTTGAAAAGAGGATGATGACAGCAGCCCCCGCTGAAAGTCCTGAAGTAAGGAATAACGGCCCCAGTATGGATGTATTCCATAGCGGCCTGGCATTAAAGGCTGAAAAGAGGATCCCTGTATATATTCCCAGAATAGTGGACAGGAACAGAAGAGCCCAGGCAAGGTAAAGTTTATGCTTTACAAAAAACTTCTCTATCTCTTTAAAGATCATCCATTTCCAATCCCACTTCGGGAAATATTCACGGATGTGAATAGCTACCCAAACAAACGACAACGGAGTTACTGCCATTAGCACCCAGGCGCCCCACGACATGGGCGACTGAATTTTGAAGGTGGTGTATAACTGCCAGAAATAAGGTTTGTGCCTCAGATCCAGAAACAAGGCCAGCAGGCCGATTATGAGCAGAAAAGGAACGATAATGGGAGCCCTTCTGACGGCACCCCTGAATTGGTTCTCTTTTCCAAGCACCACATACAGGCTGGCAAAAAACAAAATTCCGGCAGCCAGTCCACCAAGAAACAGATAAAGTGGAATATGCCAGTGCCATATGGTAAGATGGGGATCAATATTTGGATTTAACCTCCCTGATATGATAATTTCTTCTCTCATGGTTTCAGATTTAAATCAGGTAATAGACATGAGGTTTTGTTCCCGCTTCGGGAATGAGCGTTTTATGTTTTCTCTTTTTCAATACCCTTGATACATCGCTGTTGGGATCGTCAAGGTCACCAAAATACATGCATTTGGTCGGACAGACTGCAACACATGCAGGCTGCTGCCCTTTCTGAATGCGATGCATGCAGAAGGTACACTTGTCTACGTAACCGTCGGGATGCGAATACCTGGCATCATACGGGCAACTCACCACGCAGGCTCCGCAACCTATACATTTATGGGGCGTGACCAGCACGAGACCGCCCGCTTCATAATGGCTTGCTCCTGTGGGACAACACCTTACGCAGGGAGAATTTTCGCAATGGTTGCATCTTTCCGAACGAATTTCAATTTCGAGCTGTGGATAGGTACCGTCCGTGACCTCAACAACCCAATCGCGGCAATATCCGATGGGCACATTGTTTTCGGTCTGGCAGGCCACGACACAGTCGCTGCACCCCACGCACTTTTTGGTATCAATTGCCATTGCATATCTCATGACTGCGCCTCACTTTCCTTTTCAAAACGGAAGGTCACAAAATTTCCTCTCATGCCGGTTCCTCCCATGATGGGATCCATCAGTACCCGGGTGATCAGGTCGGAATCGCTGGCTCCCTTGCCGTAAGCCCTGCTAAGTTTTTTATCGGCATGGCCGAATCCATGGACAATATAAACTGAATCGAACCTGATCCTTTCGGTCACCCTGACCTTAATCGGGAATTTAGCAACCACGCCATCCTGGTTTTCAAGATAAACAGGCAGACCGTTGGTGAGGCCCCATTCATTTGCCACCTTAGGGTTAACCCAGACCGTATTCTCGTCCATCAGGTCTACCAGGTTGGGATTGTTGGCAGTCCGGCTGAAAGTGTGCATTGGTGCACGACCGTAATTCAGGTGAAAGTAACCTGCAGGAGGTTCCATGTGCGGCGTATATACCGGCATGGGATCAAATCCCTCGGCTGCCATGGCTGTTGAATATAGTTCTATTTTTCCTGTATTGGTGAAAAATTCATAATCCTGGCCAGGAGCAAAGAAAAGGTCATCAAACTCGCGTGGAAGATTCTTCACCCCTATCCGTTTCATCTCCTCCAGTGAACTGCCTACCTGTTTTAACTGCCAGTCGAGTTTATCCTCCATGGTTTCCCAGGCAAAATAGTCTCCCAGTCCGAGCCTTTTGGCCACTTCCTTCGCCATCCAGTATGCTGGTTTTGTGTTGTACTTTGGTTCGGCCGCCGGCATCCGGAGAGCAATACTTGAATTTCGTCCCTGGGCTACCCGTAGGTCATCCCACCGCTCCAGATAAGTACATTCAGGTAAAACCACATCGGCATAGCCGGTAATTTCCATCGGCATGGTATCTACCACTACCATCAGTTCAAGATTATTGATGGCTTCGATGGTTTTCTTTTGGTCTGGAAGCGTCATGATGAGATTTGTTCCGTTCACTATCCAGGCTTTTATACTGCAGTCAAGGTCGGGCGAAGGAATGGTAGCTTCGCAAACACCAGAGGCAAGGGCCAGGTCGGCCAGGGGATACTTGCCGCCCATGGCTTCACGCCAGGTCCGCCCGGGTTCAGGATAAGGAGGATGCGGATACTCCGGCACACTCTTCTTTTCCGGGATAAAAAATCCGCCCCTTCGACCCCAGGACCCGAGCAGGGCATTCAATATGGCAACTGCACGTAATCGCTGTGTATCATCACCATACCAGGTTACGTGACGCCCGGGGTGAATAATCACCGACGGAGCTGCATTGGCCATTTCACGTGCCGTTTCCCTGATTTGTTCTGGCCTTAATGTAGTAATGCCGTAGGCCCATTCAGGGGTATAAGGCTGAACATGGTTCTTCAGTTCCTCAAAACCGTAAGCATATTTATCGATGTATGCCTTGTCGTACCATTCATTGTTGATGATTTCCCTTATCCATGACAAAAGCAGGGCGATATCTGTGGCCGGCTTGATAGGAAGCCAGAATTTTGATTTACTGGCAACCGTTGAAAAACGGGGGTCCACCGTTATGATGGCTGCTCCTTTATCTATCGCATCCGACATCTCCTGGACCTGGCCGTTGTGCATGTTTTCACCCAGATGAGACCCGATGAGTACGAGGCAACGGGTGTCACGGATATCCAGCGGTTCGGGAGAATTCAGCCCTTCACCGAAGGTTGTGATAAAGGCAACCTCACGCGGCCCCCTGCACTGGGAATAGGACGGAGCAGCAATGTTCGTCGAACCGAATGCTTTCAGCATTGTACCCCAGTAGTTTCCACCCGAACCGTGTGTAAAAAGTGCAATGCACTCAGGCCCATGCTCTTCCTTGATTTCCTGAAGTCTTTCTGCAATATAATCAAATGCTTCCTCCCAGGAAGCCTCCTTGTAAGTCTGATTGCCCCCGGCATCCGTTACCCTCAGCAAAGGTGTCTTCAGCCTGTCCTCATCGTGGTACATACCGACACCTCCTGTACCTCGCGGGCAAAGCCTGCCATTGCAGTTGGGATCATCATCGTTACCAATCACTTTCTGGATATCGCCTTTGTCATTTTTGTATACCCATCCGGCGCATTGCCAGAAACAGACCTCACAATACGTGGATGTGCGCAGGGGAACTGCTGTCCCCAGGTCCCCGACCATCATTTTACCCTGCATGGCCGACTGAACGACGCGGCCGCCCAGTAGTAAACCCGCAGCACTTAGCGAGGTGATTTTTATGAAATTACGCCTTGAACCCGACATATATTCAGCTTTACCTAATTCGTTATCAGTCAATTCAAATCTTTGAGCTTGCAAAAATATCTAAATATCTATATATATACAGTATTGGCTAAGTATGTTGTACAACATCTAACAAAGATAGCAAATCACCTATAAAGCTGAATTTCAGAATATTGATTTAAGTCATCATATTTATTCCAAACCGTAATTCAAATTGATTCTAAAGAAGATAGTTAACAATTGAAGGAAAAAAAGGAAGAAAAAAAATGATTGTTACCGAAGAACAATTTTCAGGATGATGACGTATATTTGGGTGTTTTTGAGAGATTTGATTGTATCCGTTTTATTGAACCTAAAAAAATATTCACATCATGGACAAATCGAAGCAACTCCAGAAAAAAGGCAACCAGACTGCCTTCATTATTGGTATGATACTAATTCTGATACTGGTTTTACTAATGATGTACATCTGATTTTGCATGGCATTATAACCTGACCACCACTTGTCCGTTAGGCGGCAATGCCCTGAAAAACGATTTGGCTTCACTGCCGGGAATAAATACGGTAATTTCGGGGAATATTTCTGGTTTGCGCAGTCCGATGACATCCCTGTTGGTCGACCGGAGGGTTTTCATATGGCGTCTTAACCTGTAACTGAAGGTAGACCCGCCTGCTTTACTCCCTTGCTGATCAGACTGCACTATGCTAACCAGGAGTGCACTGTCGAGCAGCAGGTGCCATTCAACAAAATCCACCCTCGAAGTATCAATGGGAATCTGGGTTTGCGCTGCCTCAAGAGAATCCTTTGGCACTTTCCTGACAATTACCGGATTCTTCTCGATTGACCCTTCAATCTCAGTAATAAAAAATGGTTTTGAAAAATGCTGTCCGTATGCAGTGGGCTGTATTCCTTTGAAAAACCTCGACATTTCGGCTTTCTCATACTTAATCTGCCGTAACACGACACCCTTCATTTCCAATTGCACAAGGCTGTCTTTAAGATTAATAGTCAGGCCTATAGAATCTGATCCTGACATGGTCAGTCTGGCATTAAGGAAAGCTTTCTCATGAATAAGATCCCACTCCCCGGACGAAAACCTGATTGTATCTGACTTTTCGGCTTCCACTTTGTTCCAGCGTGAAAGGGTACTCCTTAAGGCGAAAATGTAAATGCCGGTAAAAAAAAGGAAATAGATTACTAATACAGCAGGAATCCATTTCAGAAATACCTGGATAAGTGATTTAATAGTTTTTTCTTGCATGTGTTCTGAATTGCTACCTTAATAGATAAATACCTTAGCTCCTGCCGGCAATGTTCGAAAAACTGCCTCAAGGTCCTCATCAAGCATACGGATGCACCCATGTGTAACGGGCAATCCGATAAACCGCTGATAGAGCGTACCATGGATCATATAACCGTCACCAAGGGTAAGGGCATAGTCTCCGAGCACTCCCCTTTCATACCTGGAATGATGGTCACCGGGTGGAACAGGCAATCCCTCTTCTATAAAAGCCCAGTCAGGCCTTCTCCATATTGGATTTTCAAGTTTAGCCTGCACCCTGAAATCTCCGCGCGGGGTTCTGAAAAACCAACGCTGATCACCTTCTCCTTCCAAACTGATCATGCTACCGGTTGAGCACATACCCTCTCTGATAAGCTGACGGTTCCGGTAAAGGGCAAACCTGTTTTCGGTGGTATTCACCACAAGGTAGGCATTCCCCGGGGTCAAACGTTCGACCCGGCGCTCAAGGTTCCGGATATCTGTCTGAAGCG
>CAYMXK010000128.1:0-11239 GCA_964393915.1 uncultured Prolixibacteraceae bacterium | reverse complement strand
GTAGGCCATAAATTCCGGACCGCTGAGTTCGCTGCTCTGGCTCAGGATCAAAGTGCCTCCGAACCAGATCACCAAAACGACTAATATGGTACCCAGCAACTCGCTCATGGGATGGGCCAGCTCACGGCGCCACATAAGGCGGTTCATGATGCTGCGGTATTTGTGAAGTTCACTGTCGAAACGGTCCTGCATTTTTGCTTCCGCGTTAAAAGCCTTGATAATCCGGAGTCCACCGAGTGTTTCTTCGATAATCGTGAGAATGACGCCCATCTTATCCTGACCCTCGCGTGAGACCTTCTTCAGCGATTTTCCCACGCGACCGATAATGTAGCCGGCAATGGGCAGAACCACGAAAATAAACAGCGTCAGAGTAGGGCTCATTACCAGCATCGATGCCAGGAAAACCAAAATCAGTACCGGGTTTTTCAGGAACATGTCGAGAGATGCCATGATGGAGTTTTCCACCTCAGTTACATCACCCGATATGCGCGCCATAATATCTCCCTTTCTCTCTTCGGAGAAAAAAGGCAAAGCCAGACGGAGCATCTTGTTATAAATCTGCTGACGGATATCGTGCACCACTCCATTCCTGATATAAACAGCCTCATAGGCACCCAGGTAGGCAAAACCCACCTTAAGCATGGTAGCCATGATCACAAAGAAACCAATAAAAAGAAGGGATAATCCAGGTCCGTTAGCCTCTTTAAACCGGGTGAGGTAGTAATACAGGTTATTCTTTACAGCATCGAGCGTTGCCGACCAGGGAACCAGTTCATTAACTTCCTGTGCCATCCCAAACAGAATTTCCAGAATGGGGATCATCATCCCCACTGAAAAAACCGCGAAAATGGCAGACATGAAATGATAGAAAAAGTTGAGGGCTAAACTCGCTTTATAGGGCGGAATATACCTGCGAAGTATTTCTAAGAATTCTTTCATCAGAAAGAGGATTATTTATGACTGCAATCAGAATATCCCCGTGTAGTTGTGGGGAGTGATTTTTTTAAGTTCATCTTTCACTTCATCAGAAACGTCGAGCGTGTCAATAAATTTCACCAGGGTTTCCTGATTTACCGTTTGGTTACTGCGGGTCAGCTCTTTTAAAGCTTCGTAAGGATTGGGATAGTTCTCGCGGCGCAGGATGGTCTGAATAGCTTCTCCCACGATGGCCCAGTTGGCGTCCAGGTCAGCATCAATGGCTTCGCGGTTGAGCAATATCTTATTCAATCCCCTGATGGTGGCCCTGATGGCAATGAGACTGTGGGCAAAAGGGACCCCTATATTGCGTGTAACGGTAGAGTCGGTAAGGTCCCGCTGCAGTCTCGAAACCGGAAGTTTCTGCGACATCTGCTCAAATGAGGCATTGGCTATCCCGATATTTCCTTCGGCATTCTCGAAGTCGATGGGGTTCACCTTATGTGGCATTGTACTTGAGCCTACTTCTCCGGCTTTTATCTTCTGACGGAAATAGTTCATGGAGATATAGGTCCACATGTCGCGGTCGAGATCCAGAATGATGGTATTGATCCGCTTTATGGTATCGAAAATAGCCCCGTAGTTGTCGTAGTGGGCGATCTGGGTGGTATACCTCGACCGCTGCAACCCGAGATACTCACCCACAAAACGATTGGCAAACCCATCCCAGTCGATGTGCGGATAAGCAACATAATGGGCATTGAAATTACCGGTTGCCCCTCCGAATTTGGCATAGGCAACAATTCCCTTCAGCAGGTCGAGCTGTACGTTGATTCGCTCTACAAACACCAAAAGTTCTTTGCCCAGCCGGGTGGGCGAGGCAGGCTGACCATGGGTATGGGCCAGAATGGTAACTTCTTTCCACTCACCGGCCAGCGCGTTGAGCTTCACCAAAAGGGAATCCATAGCCGGTAGATATTCCCTGGCCAGTGCTTCGACTATCGACAAGGGCAAAGCAGTATTGTTGATATCCTGAGAGGTAAGTCCGAAGTGTATAAACTCTTTAAAATCCTGCAGAAAGAGCTGATCGAACTTTTCCTTCAGGAAATATTCAACGGCCTTCACGTCATGGTTGGTTACAGCCTCAATCTCCTTTACCCTCATGGCATCTTCGAGGGAGAACATGAGGTATATTTCCCTTAATTTACCATAATCGGACTTCGAAAATCCAGTTAAACGAGGCAAAGGGATGTCACAGAGCGCAATGAAATATTCAATTTCGATCAACACCCTGTAACGGATGAGGGCATACTCGCTAAAATAGGCACCAAGGCTTTCAACTTTATCACGGTATCGCCCGTCAACGGGTGAAATAGCAGTTAAAGAGTTCAGTATCATTATTCTAATATTAATCGGCCAGCAAAGGTAAAAAAATCGCCCGATACAGCCAGCCCTTATGCGCAACAAACCACATTTTGAAAGATAAGTGCCGATAATTATTCTTAACTTCGCCCTGACTATAAAAAAGCAGTTACTATTATGAACAGAGCAGTGATAACCCTGGTGATGCTGTTTGGCTTACTCTGTAATGCCGGCGGCCAGGAGCGCGAACAAAAATTAGTATACAAACTGAATATTAAACAGGAAATTGCCCCTGGTATCTGGAGGCAGACCAAACAGGCATTCGAGGCCGCCGATTCCCTGGGAGCCGATCTTTTTCTCATCCACATGAATACATACGGAGGCACCGTGCTGGATGCCGATTCCATAAGGACTAAAATTCTGCAAAGTAAAATTCCGGTGATAGTTTTTGTCGACAACAACGCGGCATCAGCGGGAGCGCTTATTTCCATTGCTGCCGACAGCATCTATATGAGGCCAGGTGGAAGTATCGGCGCCGCCACCGTGGTTAACCAAACCGGAACGGCCATGCCCGATAAGTTCCAGTCATACATGCGCTCTATCATGCGTTCTACAGCAGAAGCACAAGGCAAGGTCCCTGTGGTAGAGAGAGGTGACACCATTTACAAATGGCGCCGCGATCCCATAATTGCTGAAGCAATGGTAGACCCCTCCGTCTATATAAAGGGGATTATCGACACGGGTAAAGTCCTTACTTTCACGCCATCCGAAGCCATCCGCTACGGATTCAGCGAAGGAACAGCCGAAAACATTGAGGAGGTTTTAGCCAAAGTGGGCATGGAGGGAGCCACCATCGTGGAATATATCCCCACCTGGCTGGAGAAGATTATTGGTTTCCTGGTGCACCCCGTTGTATCTGGCTTGTTGATCATGGCAATCATTGGAGGAATTTATTTTGAGATGCAAACTCCCGGCATTGGGTTTCCACTCGGAGTGGCCGTATTGGCCGCCGTTACCTATTTTGCCCCCCTGTACCTCGAAGGGCTGGCTGAAAACTGGGAGATACTGGTTTTCCTCACGGGATTGATTCTGATTATGGTGGAAATATTTGTGATCCCCGGATTTGGCGTTTCAGGGGTTATTGGCCTTGTACTGGCCTTTACAGGCCTTACTCTCAGCCTTATTGACAACATAGTATTTGATTTTCAACACGTTAACATGGACCGGGTGGGTACCGCCATTGTTACGGTGGTAATTGGAGTTTCAGGAGGATTTTTCCTTTCCCTGTGGGCAAGCAGCCGTCTGTTTGGCGCACACAGTGGTCTTTTCAGGAACATGGCACTTCACACGGTACAAAATGTCGACGAAGGGTTTGTCAGTATCGACAATTCGCTTCTTCTGCTGAAAGGAAAAACCGGAACAGCCCATACGGTGCTGCGGCCGGGAGGGAAGGCAGAAATTGATGGCGAAATCTACGATGCTGTTACTTCCGGAGAATTTATCGACCGCGGGAAACAGATTGTTGTGATTAAAGTGGAAACCACACAGTTGTACGTGGAGGAGATAAAATAACCACAAGATCTCCGTCAGTAATATACAGCAACGAATATTATATACCATTGTTTGTATAGCAGAGGCAAACGATCAGGCAAGAATGCTTCTCAACTCTTTCAGGAGATAGGTTTTCAGGTTATCGGCATTTTGAAGGGCCTGGTTGATTTTTCTAATCTCCGCTTCGCGGATTCCGGCATCAGGCAGTTGGTCAAGATTTTCGATAACAGTGAAGGCTTCAAAAGCTATGTCCATCTCGTTTTCAATTACCCAGTCAACAAACCGGGTGAGATAGGGGGAAAAATCAAGTCCATTCTGCCAGCAGGCAGCCAGCACCTCTTTTCGCACCGGCAAAAACCGGTCGTCTTCAATAATTTCCATCATTACCGGGATAGCCGCCGGATCTTTTAACTCACCCAACACAGACTGAATGCTTCTGCGGACCTCAGTATATCCTGTTTGCATAAGAACATCAGCGAGGACAGGCAGATATACAGCTGATCCTGAATACCTAAGGTCAATCAGCGCCTTTAAGACAGTCTCTTCGTTTAATGAACGAAGGTGGTTTACAACCAACGGATCGGTCTTTTTTTGTTGAAGATTTGCCATAATCAAGAGTTTTCGATTGGTTAAATTCCTTTGTAAAAATAAAAAAATCCCCTATTCTGCCAACCAATTGGTTAAATTTGGCCATTCTTTCGGTTTATGAAAAAAACAACAGAATTATCTGACGCCAATGTTGGCCAGCTGATGTTAAAGTACTTTGTACCTGCCTTCATCGGGGTATTTGTCAATGCGCTCTACAATATCGTCGACAGGATATTCATTGGCCAGGGTGTAGGGGCAGAGGCATTATCGGGCATTTCTGTTATATTTCCGGTTATGCTCATCATGATGGGCTTTGGCATGCTGATCGGCATCGGAGCGGGAGTAGTGGTTTCCATAAACCTGGGACGGCGCGACCATCAAAAGGCTGAACGTACCCTGGGAACGAGTTTTATTCTTATGCTGATTGTATCCGGGTTGATCATGATCATCGGATTTGCCATAAAGAAACCGATGCTTCAATCATTTGGTGCTACCGCCGGCACCTTCGAATACGCCAACGATTATCTCAATATAATATTGGCGGGAGTGGTCTTCCAGGTGGTTGGATTTTCACTCAACAACATCATCAGGGCAGAGGGAAGTGTGAAAACAGCCATGTATTCGATGCTGATCAGTGCAGGCACCAATCTTATCCTCGACCCCATTTTCATTTTTGGATTGGGGATGGGAGTCAAAGGGGCAGCCTGGGCAACCGTTATATCCATGATGGTACTGTGTGTCTGGGTGATCCGGCATTTTCTCAGCACAAGGTCAGTAATCCGGCTGCGCAGGGAACAGATGGCAATCGACTGGCAGATAACCAGGGAGATCATGGCCATTGGGATGGCACCCTTCGCTATGCAGATCGCGGGCAGCTTTATCCAGGGACTTTTAAACAAGCGGCTGATCGAATTTGGCGGTGACCTGGCTGTCGGCGCAATGGGAATAATCAACTCCGTTGCCACCATGGTTATCATGACCATCGTAGCCATCAATATGGCATCACAGCCCATAATAGGCTTTAATTATGGCGCCAGGGCGGCCTCCAGGGTAAAGGATGCCCTGCGATATTCACTGATTGCCGCATCGGTTGTTGCACTGAGTGCATTCGCACTTATAGAGGCAATGCCCGGTATTTTGGTAAAAATGTTTAATAGCGACAGCCAGGAATTGTATGATTTAACTGTGCATGGCATGCGAATATATATTATTGCGTGGCCGGTAGTGGGATTTCAGGTGGTGGCAGGCCACTTTTTTCAATCCGTGGGAAAGGCAAAAATAGCCATGTTCCTGACGCTGCTCAGGCAGGTGCTGGTCTTGCTTCCATTGTTGCTTATCCTGCCGGGTTGGTACGGTCTTACTGGCGTCTGGGCAGCCTTTCCGGTATCAGATGCTGTTTCGGCCATAGTTGTATCTGTATTCCTTGTAAGGGAATGGCGAAGGTTGGACCACTTGTAATTCCCGGTTTTTTCATCCATGAAGTCTATGCAGTAGTGCGTCACGTTTTTCTTCCATATCTCATAAGAATGCGTATTTTTAACCGCGTAAATGGTATACAATGCCATTACAGGTGAGCCTATGAACAAATTAAGTGACAAACAGCTGGTTGAAATCCTTCAGTCCGGAAGCACTGCGGCATTCGATGCCCTATTCTACCGCTACCATGTCAAAGTTTACCGCTTTGCCCAAAGGCTCCATATCTCACCGGCAGACGCAGAAGAGGTGGTTCAGGAGGTTTTTTGCTGCATCTGGCAAAACCGCCTGAACATTGACCCGGAACAAAAGTTTTCATCCTACCTGTTTGGCATAGCCCGAAATCAGGCACACACCATCCTCCGCCGAAAAGCGATGTTTTATCACTACCTGAAGATTCTTGAAAAAGAACCGGGAACCAACGATACGCACATTGATCATCATGTGAATGGCCGGGAGATAAAAGAATTGCTTGGACGGCATATCGAAATGATGCCCCCGAGGAGAAAAGAGATTTTTTGTATGAGCCGTTTTGATGAACTTACCTACAAACAAATTGCAGAGAAGCTTCAGATATCTGAAAACACTGTGGATACTCAGATCCGGCATGCATTGGTTTTTCTGAGAAATATATTTTTCGAAAAAAAGTAAAAATAATTCCTTTTGCCTTCACGGAACCTCCCCGATCAACCGAATAACCTTTATTAGATTATGAAAAAGGAAAAATCAATAAAAGAACTGTTCGAGGGAATGCATGCCGGCAAATTAACCGACAGCGAATCCGCCATGCTTATGAAGGCTGTAAATCCGGTTACTCCGTCCCTTGATGTAAATGAATACTATACAGATCAGTGGAACAAAGCATCGGAAAACGGTGAAATTCCAAATGGGAAGGGATTACTGAAAAGGATTTACCGGAGATTGGGGATGAATAACCCTTCGTTAAAAGATACCAATACACTTTACCTGACATGGATGAAATATGCTGCAATTGTGTTGTTTGCATTTGCAGCCGGCCGTTCAGTTAGTTGGCTGACTGCTCCGGACCAGATGGTACAGACAGTTAGTGAGCCTTTTATGAACGAAGTTTCGGTGGAGTATGGATCCAAATCACAGATAATACTTCCCGATGGGACAAAAGTGAAGCTGAATTCAGGCAGCAAACTGACCTATCCATCACAGTTTGATGGTGGTATGCGCAAGGTTCAGCTCGAAGGGGAAGCATTCTTCAATGTGGCAAAAGAAACAGACCGGCCCTTTTTCGTAAATACCGGCTCAATAGCTATAAAGGTGCTGGGAACCTCCTTCAATGTAAAGTCCTACGCCGAAGAGAATATTATTGAGACTACCCTGGAGAGCGGTGCCATTGAGATTTACAATGAGCCGGCTGACTGGAGTACTTCAATGAACAGGGCTCCCATTGCGGTTTTGAAACCTAAGGATAAGGCCACTTACGTAAAGGATATCAGTGCCATAAGTGTAAACTCAGAACTGAAAATCCCTGAAAATCTGCCTGCATTGGAGAAGAAGGCCGGAATATTGGTTGAAAACCAGATAGAAACAGCATTGTTTACGGCCTGGAAGGACAATGTTTTAAGATTCAAGGGAGAGAAGTTTGAACTTATTGCCATAAAACTTGAACGGTGGTACGATGTGAAAATCGACATCAGGCACAAGACCCTGAAAGAGGAATTCTTTACCGGCCAGTTCGACACTGAAACCATAGAACAGGCGCTTGAAGCGCTAAAGCTTACCATCCCATTCAAATACTCGATAACAAAAAATGAAATAGTAATTTATTAACAACTAAAACGAAACAATAAAACAGATGTTGCCTATGGAATAAATGACCAGATGACCAATATGAAAAAACGGGACATGAGGCCTAATTCACATCCCGTTTTAGAGGTAATTCAACTTAATATTCATTAAATCATTGCAAAACTATGAAAAAACCACGATTAATTCAATCGGGCTTTAAAGAATTATGCCCGGGTAAAACCTTAAGGATTATGAAACTAACGCTGTTGATGTTGATTTTGGGCCTGATGCAGGTTTCCGCTAATGTTTTCTCACAAAATCAGCGGCTTTCGCTGAATCTGCAAAATGTGACCATTAAACAGGCACTTAACGAGATAGAAGAAAGTACAGATCTCAAATTTCTCTACCGCGACAGAAGTGTCGAAAACAAAATTATTTCCATAACTGCTGACAATCAGCCTGTTGACCAGATATTGGAACAATTGTTGGCCAATTCGGGAAACACCTACCGCCTAATGGAGAACAATCTTATAATTATTGGGGCAAGCGACCTTATGCAGCCTGGCCGTCAGGTTACCGGCCGGGTAACCAATTCCGCGGGGGATCCCCTTCCAGGCGTAACCGTAGTGTTAAAGGGTACGGTTACAGGAGTTGTTTCCAACATGAACGGCGACTACACCATCGGAAACCTTCCTCAGGGAGCCGTGTTGATTTTCTCTTTTGTGGGAATGAAAAGCCAGGAAATTGAGGTAGGGAACCAGACAACCATTAATATTACACTGATGGATGAGACCATTGGAATCGAAGAGGTAGTTGCTGTTGGATACGGCAGCCAGAAACGGGTTAATGTAATTGGTTCCATATCACAGATTACCTCCGAGCAATTTGAAAGCCGGTCTGTTCCGCTGCTTTCAAACGCTCTTGCAGGCCAGATGACAGGCGTAACCGTAATCACGCGTTCAGGGGCACCGGGAAGCAGTCCGGGCACTATCCGGATCCGCGGGGTAGGTTCTTTTGGTGCGTCGCCGGATGCGCTGGTCCTGGTGGATGGCATCCCGGGAAATATCAATGACGTGAGGCCTGAAGAGGTTGAATCGATTTCGGTTTTAAAAGATGCATCATCAGCAGCCATATATGGGGCACGCGCAGCCAACGGTGTGATTCTGATCACCACAAAAGCAGGGAAATCTGAAAAAGTTAAGGTGAATTACAATGGCTATGCTGGTTTTGTTACTCCAACAGCCATGCCTGAATTTCTGGACTCATGGGATTATGCCCTGGCGTTTAATGAAGCATCGGGAACCCAGCGGTACTCTGCCGAAGACATAGAAAAGTTTAAAAGCGGAACAGATCCCATCAATTTTCCCAACACAAATATGCTGAAAGAAGTAATCAGCAGGAATGGACTACAAACCGGCCATGATCTGACCCTTAACGGCGGTTCTGATATCAATCAGTATTACCTTGCCATCGGCTACCTGAGCCAGGACGGTGTGGTGGAAAAGAACAATTACAGCCGTTACAGTGCCCGTTTAAATATGATAAGTGCCCTAACCCCCAGGCTGAAGTTAACTTCACGACTGGCAGGTTTCACATCGACAATTAAAGAGCCTGCTGTTCCGGGAGGTAAAGACGTGGCACGCATGGCCGACGGAATCATCCGCAATGCAGTGCGTTACCCTTCTGTATATACCACAAGGTTGCCGGACGGGAACTACGGAATCGGCCCCGAATCAGGAGGCACTTCTGCTGCGTGGCTCGACAGTCCTTCCTTCTGGGAAGACCCAACCTGGAAAATAAGCAGCAACTTCAACCTTGAATACAAACCCTTCAAAGATCTTGTACTGTCGGCCATTGGAGGGTATAACTTCACCTACTCGGAAACCAAATTTTACCGGTCGACCATGCGCCTTAACGACAATGTGACCATGGGGCCTTCATCGCTGGAACAAACTTCTGCAAGGACACAATACCAGACCTTCCAGACAACTGCAGATTATAATCTGACCATCAATTCGCACAATATAAGCGCACTGGCGGGCTATTCTTTTGAGAAACAGGGTTTCCGGGATTTAACCGCCTACAGGGATAAATTCCCGGGCAATGACCTTCCCTTCCTCGACGCAGGATCGCCTGACAACCAGCAAAGCTCTGGTGGCGGCAGTGACTGGGCTATTCAATCTGTATTCGGTAGACTGCGGTACAATTTTGAGGAAAAATACCTTCTCGAATCCACGTTAAGGTATGATGGCTCCTCCCGCTTCCCTCCCACAAAAAAATATGGATTGTTTCCATCCGTAGCCGTAGGATGGAGAATATCGGAAGAAAGTTTCATCAAGGACTCCTACCCGTGGATCTCCAACCTGAAACTAAAAGCCTCCATGGGTAAACTGGGGAACCAGAATATTGGAAATTACCCCTGGCAATCGGTGTATAACCTGGGTCGGAATTATCCCATTGGTGGAGTATTTGTCCAGGGGGCATCCATGACAACTTTAACCGACCCGACCCTCAGATGGGAAAACACACAAACTTCTGATGCTGGTATTGAAACACTGTTGTGGAACGGAAAACTGATGTTTAATGCATCCTATTTCCACCGGAATACATCTGATATATTATACAGGCCCACATCAAGCGTTTCAACCGTTTTAGGAATGAACCTCTCTGAAATGAATACCGGTTCACTGAAGAATACCGGCTGGGAATTTGAGCTGGGACATATGGGAAATGCCGGAGATTTCAAATACAATATCAACGGAAACTTTTCGGTAATCATGAACGAGGTTATCGACCTGGGTGTGGGCAATGTACTTCAGCCCAACGGACTGATTGGCAACGGTGTTAATCTTTTCATCGGCTACCCGATGCAATTGTACTATGGTTTGACTACCGATGGCGTATTTCTTGACCAGGCCGATATTGATGCATGGTATGCAACCAACGACCAGTCGGGCATTATGCCAAAAAACAGCGCAAGGCCCGGAGACTTCCGTTACGTGGATATCAGCGGTGATGGCAAGGTTGACCTGAGCAATGACCGGAAAATTCTTGGCAGCCAGATTCCTAAATACACCTTTGGATTAAACATCGGATTTGACTACAAAGGCATTGACTTTAGCGCAATGATGCAGGGAGTTGCCGGCGTGGAGGGGATGATTAACAACTATGCCGGCTTTGCATTCTATAATCTGGGAACCGTTCAAAAGTGGATGTGGGATGGACGCTTTGATCCTGCCAACCCAACCCGCTATCCGGAATATCCAAGATTACAGGTACTGGGCAATTCACCCGGAGTGAACGGACAATTATCAGACTTCTGGGTTTTAGATGCATCTTATTTAAGAGTGAAGAACATCCAGCTGGGATACACAATTCCGAAATCACTTTTAAACAGAATGGGAGTTGATGGGTTAAGAATTTACACCAGTGTTGAAAACCTGATTACATTCAATAACTACCGGAAAGGATGGGATCCTGAGATAAACAGCGGAGGCGACTATTACCCGATCCTTGCTACCTATTCATTTGGCATTAACCTTAAATTTTAGAGACTTATGAGAACATTATTAATATATATCATTATAGT
>CAYMXK010000127.1:0-11254 GCA_964393915.1 uncultured Prolixibacteraceae bacterium | reverse complement strand
AAAAATTCATTCCCCCCTGGAACTGGCTCATGTCCTTCATGCGCCGCATCCATTCGCTGCGGGTTATTACCATCGGACTGCCATTTTCTCCCAGGTTCTTGAAGTCCACGATGTAGTTCACCCCATTTTCCGGCGTCAAAGCCTGAAACATCGGTGAGATTTCCTGCTTCTCTTCCCATGAAAGCTCTGTATCAAGGGTATCATCTTTCTTTATCAGGTGTTCAACTACATCTGAATCGACCCGTACAAAACGCCTGGTCTCAAATTTCTGCTCCAGTTTATTGATCATGGGTGTGGCGAGCATATCGTCCATCACCAGCACATCATAACCTTTGTCACGGGCAGCCCCTACAAACGTAAACTGCTCTTCGGGGTGGTTGGTATAGAGATAAATCAGATTCTTGTCTTTATCGGTCTGATTGCCACTGATCAGTTTCTCATATTCTTCCATGGTAAAATATTTCCCCTCAGTGTTCTTAAAAAGGAAGAAACCTTCAGACCGATCATAAAATTTCTCATCGGTCAGCATACCATACTCGATAAAGATTTTCAGGTCATCCCACTTTTTTTCAAAATCCTCGCGGTTGTCTTTAAATAGCTGGCTTAACCTGTCAGATACCTTCTTGCTGATGTGACTGCTTATCTTTTTTACGTTTGAATCGCTCTGCAAATAGGACCTCGAAACATTGAGCGGAATATCGGGCGAATCCAGAACGCCATGCAAAAGAGTTAAGAATTCAGGCACAATGCCTTCTACAGAGTCGGTCACGAAAACCTGGTTGCTGTACAACTGAATCTTATTCTTCTGAACCTCCAGATTGTTTTTGATTTTGGGAAAATACAATATTCCGGTGAGGTTGAATGGATAATCCACATTGAGGTGAATATTGAACAGCGGATCATCAGCCATCGGATACAACCGCCGGTAGAACGACTGGTAATCCTCCTCCTTCAGATCAGCAGGCTTTTTGGTCCATGCGGGGTTGGTTTCATTGATCTGATTGTCCTCATCTGTTTCAACTTCCTTGCCTTCCTTCCATGTTTTCTTTTTGCCGAAAACTACCGGAACCGGCAAAAATTTGCAATATCTTTCCAGTATCCCTGAAATTTTCTGCTCTTCGAGAAACTCCTCCGAGTCACTGTTAATGTGCATGATGATATCGGTGCCCACCTCATCCCGCGAGTACTCCTCCAGCGTATATTCAGGATTGCCGTCACACTCCCATTTAATGGCCTGTGCACCTTCCTGCCATGACTTGGAGACAATCTCCACCTTTGATGAGACCATAAACGAGGAGTAAAATCCAAGTCCGAAATGCCCGATAATTGCATTCACATCGTTCTTGTATTTTTCAAGAAACTCGTTCGCTCCCGAAAAAGCAATCTGGTTAATGTACTTATCCACCTCTTCGGCAGTCATTCCTATTCCATTATCTGAAATAGTGATGGTTTTGGCAGCCTTATCGAGCTTTACCTGCACCTTTGCGTTGTTCACTTCGCCGGAATATTCGCCCCTGGAGGCAAGCGCCTTTAGCTTTTGCGTGGCATCAATCGCGTTGGAAACAATCTCACGAATAAAAATATCGTGATCGGAATAAAGGAATTTCTTGATGATGGGGAATAAGTTCTCACTGGTAACTCCGATTTTTCCTTTTGACATATTGAATAAGTTTTTGTTATACTTCTTTTTAACGTTTCATGACGGGGCAAACCATATGCCATTGCCCCGTTTCTGACGAATTGTCACCGGCGAGGCGAAATTTTGACCATAAATGACAATATATCCCCGACCACAAAAATGATTTTTGCTGTTATTTTTACCATTTCAAACGGTTTACTTTGTACCGGCACAAAATGTAACATCGAAATGAGCAAACTGGAAAGGTATTTTGACAGATTCAGGGCGGGCATAGTGGGTATCGACCAGGAGTTTGTATCACCGTCAGGAAAAAAAAGAATCGTTTATGCCGACTGGATTGCCAGCGGCAGGCTATATGGCCCGATAGAGAATCGTTTGCTGACGGATATCGCACCATTTGTTGGCAATACACACACGGAAACCAGTGAAACCGGCCTGTTGATGACCACAGCTTACCTTTGGTCTCATAAGCTAATTAAAAAACATTGTAATGCAGGGCCCAACGATGTCATCATTACGGCAGGATCAGGAATGACAGCCGTTATCAATAAATTTCAGCGTATGCTTGGAATGAAATATTGCGGCAGGATTTCCAACTCCGGGTGCATGGATGAACGGGAACGCCCCGTGGTATTCATTACACACATGGAACACCACTCGAACCACACATCATGGTACGAAACCAATGCTGAGGTAGTAATCGTTGAACCCGGGCCCCATCTTGAAGTTGTCCCCGGAAACCTCAGAAAGGTACTTGAAGAATATAAAGATCGTACTTTTAAAATCGGATCCTTTACTGCCTGCTCGAACGTTACAGGGGTGAGGACCCCATTTTATGAGCTTGCCGGGATAATGCACGAATACGGAGGAGTCTGCTTTATCGACTTTGCCGCTTCAGCCCCTTACGACCCTATCGATATGCATCCTGCCAATCCTTTGCAAAAACTGGATGCCATCATGTTTTCCCCTCATAAATTCCTCGGAGGGCCAGGCTCTCCCGGCGTATTGATATTTGACGCCTCAATATACCACAGCAAAGTGCCCGATCAACCAGGTGGTGGCACCGTCGACTGGACCAACCCCTGGGGAGAATATAAATATGTCGACAACATAGAAGCCCGTGAGGATGGTGGAACACCGGGATTCCTGCAATCCATAAAAGCCGCGCTTTGCCTTCAGTTGAAAGCAGAAATGGGCTGTGAAAATATGCGCAGACGAGAGGAAGAGTTGCTGACAAAAGCATTTAAAGGACTTGACACCATTAACGGGCTTCATATACTGGGTGATAATTTTCGCGACCGCCTGAGTGTAATCTCTTTCTATGTGGATGGCATTCATTACAACCTGCTTGTGCGGCTGCTTAATGACATGTACGGTATACAGGTGCGCGGAGGTTGCGCCTGCGCAGGAACTTATGGCCATTTATTGCTGGAGGTATCTTACGAAAAATCCAGGGAGATTACCAGCAAAATCAATCACGGAGATCTCTCAGAAAAACCGGGATGGGTGCGCTGGTCGTTGCACCCGACCACTACCACCCGGGAAGTTAATCTGATGATTGACGGACTGAAATACATCATTGCCAATATAGAACACCTTAGAAAGAATTATACGTATGACAACCACAATAACCTTTTCTGGCACAAAAACGAAGATAAGAAACATTATGAAAATTTAATAAACCGTTGGTTTGAGATGTGAATTGTTTTCGATTCTCCCCTATTATCCTTAACTTTACTTTCTTATCGCAATTTATTATGCCATATCAGGTTGGATTTGTTCTTAGCGGAGGCGGAGCCCGGGGTTTTGCACACCTTGGTATGCTGGATGCCTTTCTGGAAATGGGTATTAAACCGGATGTCCTTTCCGGGGTAAGCGCAGGAGCCATCGTCGGGGCGTTTTTTTCATCAGGAAAGACACCGCATGAAATCCATGAAATACTAAAAACAGGCAATTTTTTCAAATATACTGCAATTACGCTGCCTGTCAACGGATTACTAAAACTCAACGGCCTTCAGAAAGTAATTGAAAAGGAAATTCCGTTTAAAAGAATTGAGGATTTACCCATTCCATTGTTTGTAGGCGTTTCGAACTTAACCGACGGGATGGCCGAGTACCTGAGCAAAGGGGTGCTATCAAGACTTGTATTGGCATCTGCCTCTATGCCGGTGTTGTTTTCTCCTGTTAATATTGACGGGAAACTCTATTGTGACGGAGGATTGCTGGAGAATATCCCAATAGCGCCTTTGCTTGGAAAGTGCGGGAAAATTGTGGTTTTTAATATCAGCCCGCTTCAAAAGCCAGCCGAAATAAAGAACCTGGTGCAGATGGTTACACGGACTTTTCACGTTAGCATTCATTCCCGGATCAGCGAAGCAAAAAAACACGCCGACATCTATATTGAGCCTGAAGAGCTTACCCATTTTGACCTGCTCAGTATCGGACATGCCGATGAGGCCTACGAGATAGGGTACAAAGCTGTGACAAAAATGAATGACACGATTTTGGAGATTTTTGAAATGGCACAAAAAAAGGCATAATTTGTTTCGCCCCAGCCACACCTTTATTTAGAGGATTTGCAATAAAAAAACCATCCCGGACACCATCGTTCCGTGTCTGCATTAATCAGGGAAATAGCCTCTGATGATGCCCCTCTTGGAATCTTTTATAAAAAGCAAAATCTCGTCACGTTCAGGAGAGGCCGGCATTTCTGCTTCAATGATCTCAACTGCCTGTGACGTATTCAGTCCTTTTTGGTACAAATAGCGGTAGATATCCTGTACCTCTCTGATTTTTTCATTGCTGAAATTCCGGCGGCGCAGTCCGATGGAATTGATCCCCACATAGGCAAGGGGTTCGCGGCCGGCTTTTATAAAGGGGGGTACATCTTTACGCACAAGCGATCCCCCGGCGATCATCACGTGCGATCCAACATGCACAAACTGGTGAACAGCCACCATGCCTGCAAGGATAGCGAAATCATCAACAATCACTTCGCCGGCCAATTGGGTATTATTTACCAGGATTACGTTGTTCCCCACAACGCAGTCATGCGCCACATGCACATAGGCCATCAGAAGACAATTGTTGCCAATAACAGTTTTTCCTTTGGCCGAAGTACCCCGGTTTACAGTCACAAACTCCCTGATGGTAGTATTGTTGCCAATTTCAACAGTGCTGTATTCTCCCTTGTATTTCAGATCCTGAGGAACAGCCCCGATAACTGCGCCTGGAAAAATATTACAGTTTTTCCCGATTCGTGTGCCTGGCAAAATGGTCACATTCGAACCAATATGGGTACCTTCACCAATTTGTACATCTTTGTCGATGGTTACAAATGGTTCGATTACCACATTGTCGGCAATTACCGACTCGGGATGAACGTAGGCAAGAGGTTGTTTCATTTTCAAACTTTGATTAATCGTTATTTTTTACTAATTGAGCCATAAATTCGCCTTCGGCAGCTACCTTGTCACCTACAAAGCAGAGACCGCGCATAACAGCTATCCCTCTTCGGATGGGTGAAACCAATTCGAGCCTGAATATAAGGGTATCACCTGGCACTACCTTTTTGCGAAACCGAACATTATCGATGCGAATAAAATAAGTTGAATAGCGGTCTTCGAGTTGACTGAGTACCAGCAATCCGCCAGTCTGAGCCATTGCTTCAACGAGCATAACACCTGGCATTACAGGCTCCTCCGGGAAATGTCCCTGGAAAAAGGGCTCATTTACTGTGACATTCTTAACGCCAATAATAACAGTATCCTTAATATCGATGATCTTATCAACCAAAAGGAAGGGGAACCGATGCGGCAATAGTTCCCTGATCCGGTTCACATCAAAAACAGGCTCCGCATTAGGATCATATACCGGGGCACCACTTTCCTGCCGAAGGATTTCCTTTTTGAGTAACCTGGCCATATTGGTATTTGCGTTATGACCGGGTTTGGTGGCAATGATACGCCCTTTAATGTGCCTTCCGCATAAGGCAAGGTCTCCGATCACATCGAGCAGTTTATGACGGGCACATTCATTATCAAAGTGAAGATCCACATTGTTTAGAATACCCTGTGGTTTGACGGAAACATGCTCATGCTGGAAAAGGTCGGCCAGACGGTCGAGTTCCTCCTGAGAAACATCTCTGTCAATAATAACTATTGCATTGCTGAGTTCACCGCCTTTGATCAGATTGTGCCTGAGCAGAAACTCCAGCTCATGAAGAAAAACAAAGGTTCGGCAGGTGGAGATTTCAGTTTTGAAATCCGATATTGACTCAAGGGTGGCAAATTGATTGTTGAGAACCCTGGAGTTGAATGAGATCAATACATTCAGGCTGTAATCCTCATCTGGAAGAGCGATCAGTTCGGAACCGCTTTTTTCGTCGCGGTAAACTATTTTCCGGGTAATTTCAAGGTATTTCCTTTCTGCCTTCTGTTCAACGATGCCGGCACTTTCGATGGCCTCGACAAACACGCGGGAACTGCCATCGATGATGGGCGCTTCTTCATTGTTTACTTCTATAAGAATATTGTCGAGCCCCATTCCGGTAAGCGCAGCGAGTGCATGCTCAATAGTGCCGATGCGTGCACCATCCTTCTCTAACAAAGTACCACGCGAAGTATCTACAACCAGGTCTGCATCTGCCTCAATAATCGGCTGGCCCGGGAGATCAACCCTTTTAAACTGGAAACCATGGTTTTCGGGAGCAGGCATGAAAGTCATCGTTACATCTACCCCTGTATGCAATCCCTTCCCTTCAATGGAAAATGGACGCGCCAATGTCCGCTGTTTTTGTGCCATAAATGGTCAATTCTGTTTCTTAAATTTTATTCTCTTTCAGCTTTCGAACTTCCTTCTGAAGATCAATTACTTCTTGCCTTAGCTGAGGAAGGTTACGCAATACGGTGTACATCCTGATGGCCTGCTTGTAGTCGAAAGCAGGTGATCCGAGTATAATTTCGTTGCTTCTAACGTTCTTTGAAACTCCGCTTTGAGCACCGATCTGCACATTGTCTCCTATGGTAAGGTGTCCGGCAAGTCCAACCTGACCTGCGAATTTACAATTTTTACCTACTTTGGAAGTTCCGGCCAGACCTGTAAGCGCTGCCATAACAGTGTGGTCTCCCACCTCGCAGTTGTGGGCGATCATGATAAGATTGTCCAGCTTAACTCCCTTGCGTAAAATGGTCGACCCCATGGTTCCGCAATCAATAGTAGTGTTGGCGCCAATCTCCACATCATCCTCGAGAATTACATTCCCAATCTGAGGAATTTTCTTGTAACTGCCATCTTTCTGTGGCGCAAATCCGAAACCATCGGATCCAATAACGGCGCCGGAATGGAGAATACAACGCCTGCCAATCACAGTGTCATCGTAAATCTTCACACCAGAATAGAGTGTGGTCCCATCACCGATGGTAACATTATCGCCCACATATACGTGAGGGTATATCTTTACGTGATCCCCGACTTTTACATTCCTGCCGATGTAGGCAAATGCCGCTACCCAGCAATTCTGTCCCAATTCCGATGACTGATGAATAAAAGATGGCTGCTCGACTCCGGATTTCAGACTTTCCCTGGCCTGCATATACAGATCAAGCAAAGCTGCAAATGCCTGATAAGCATCATTCACTTTAATCAGCGTCGCCTTTACCGGCTCGCGCGGAACAAAATCTTTATTAACCAATACTATGGAAGCATCAGAAGTATAAAGGAAATTCTCATACTTTGGGTTGGCAAGAAATGCCAGTGTCCCCTCTTTTCCCTCCTCAATTTTCGAAACGTTGCTCACCGTAACTTCTGGATCGCCAACCACTTCGCCTTTCAGATAAAGGGCAATCTCTTCGGCCTTAAACTTCATTCACTGATAAATTTAGCGCTGCAAAAATAGACTTAAATTAATTAAACACCAATTCTTTCGGATAACTGACGAAAAATTTGCGGACAAGCTTGGTCAGAACCGACAAATTTATGTCAGAAGCCTGCCTGATATCTCTTACGCGACCGTTCTTTTCGAGCACCAGGATATTCCCGGTAAGCGCACTGTATGCACTGTTACTGACTTCTTTGGATATTACGAAATAGCTTGAATCGGTCAAACTGACCGCGAATTGTGAACAAACGCGGTTATGAAGGTCTGAAAGCTCGCGTTGCGATAGTGCTTTGGCTGTGAACCTGCCAGCAAATAAACGCCTCTGCACCAATCCTTTGGCAAGATAAGACAAAACAAAGTCAGGATGATTTTGCCATGATTTTATTGAACTGAATATGTCGTTATCATCAAGTGACACAAAATGATCGAGGACCCCTACCCCATTTTTCTCCACATTTAATGTAAAATCTTCGACAGTAAACCGGTTTTCAAGAAACAACCGGAATGCCGGTGTAGCGAAGAGGTCATCTCCGGCTGTAACCAGCTCACGGGCTCTGCGCAACAGGCTAATCAACTGATAATCTGCTGCAAGAACCGTTTTATGCAGGTATACCTGCCAGTACATCAGCCGCCTGGCGATCAGAAATTTCTCGATCGAATAGACCCCCTTCGATTCCACGACCAATTGATCATCATAAATTTCCAACATTTTGATAATCCGGTCGATTCCTACAACACCCTCAGCTACCCCGGTAAAAAAACTGTCACGTGCCAGGTAATCGAGTCTGTCCATGTCGAGTTGCCCGGAAACCAACTGATGCAAAAATTTTTTATGGTAGCGGTTTTCAAAAATTTCGAGAGCCAGCCCGAGCCGGTTATCCATCTGGCGGTTCAGGTCAGCAATCAGCAAGGAAGAGAGTTGTTCGTGGTTGATTTCCACAAGGGTATTTTCCAGCACATGTGAAAACGGTCCGTGCCCTATGTCGTGAAGGAGAACAGCAACGGAAGCCGCTTCCGCCTCATCATCGGTAATTGTGTGCCCTTTTAGCCTCAACGCCTCAATAGACTGACGAATGAGATGGACTGCACCGATGGTATGCTCAAATCGCGTATGGTTAGCCCCGGGATATACAAGATAGGAAAGACCAAGCTGCTTGATCCGTCTTAACCGCTGAATCCACGGATGTTCCAATAAATCAAATACCAGATCAGATTGTATAGTAATAAATCCAAATACCGGATCGTTGATGATTTTCTTTTTATTTCGTTGAATCGGCACTGTAATAAGCGTTTAATTCGGCAAATGTAAGAAACTTTGCCTTTATTTTATGAATCCTAAAAATCAATGGATTATCAATTTACAGGTTTTGAATATTTACGGATTTATTATTACTTTTGTCCCGCATTTTGAGGGAACCTTGAAGTAGGGGGCATAATGTCCCCTATTTTGTTAAAAATAATGATTGACAGAGAAAAAATATTGAATTTGGTAAACGGGAAACTCGAGGAGAACATGTTTCTGGTTGATGTAAGCGTGAACACGGCCAACGTGATTCATGTTGAGATTGACAGCTTTACCGGACTGACCATCGATCAGTGCGTTGCAGTCAGCCGCCATATCGAGGCCAGTTTAGACCGTGAATCCGAGGATTTCGAGTTACAGGTATCCTCACCAGGTGCCGGCCAGCCTTTCAAAGTGAATGAACAGTACCGTAAAAACCAGGGACGTGAACTGGAAGTAACACTGGCCAGTGGAAGTGTACTTAAAGGATTGCTTGCAGAGGCAACCGAAAGCGGAATTGTAATTGAGACTTCGGTAAAGGAAAAACCTGAAGGCAGCAGCAGGAAAATGCTGGTGACCAAAAAACAGCAGGTTACCTTCGAAGAGATTGAAAAAGCAAGAGTAATAATTTCTTTTAAATAAAATCGGGAACCATGGATAACATGAATCTGATAGAAACCTTTTCAGAATTTAAGGAACTTAAAAACATCGACCGGGCCACCATGATGAGTGTGCTCGAGGATGTTTTCCGTAACGTTCTGATACGTCAGTTTGGGTCCGACGAAAACTTTGATATCATTATCAATGTTGACAAAGGCGACCTCGAAATCTGGCGCAACAGGGTGGTTGTTGAAGATGGAGATTTTCAAGACCCTGCAAAAGAGATCAGGCTCAGCGATGCCAAGAAGATAGATGACGACTATGAAGTAGGTGAAGACGTAACTGACGAGGTAAAACTTGCCGATTTTGGACGGCGTGCTATTCTTAACCTGCGGCAGAATCTGGCAGGTAAGATTATGGAACTTGAGAAAGACCATATTTACGGAAAATACAAAAAGAGAATCGGAGACATTATCACAGGAGAAGTTTATCAGGTGTGGAAAAAGGAGATTCTGGTACTCGACGATGAAGGCAATGAATTATTGCTTCCAAAGAGCGACCAGATTCCTTCAGATTTTTTCAGGAAAGGGGACTCCGTCAGAGCGGTGGTTGTTAAAGTGGAAATGCGAAACAATACTCCGATTATCATTCTTTCACGTACTTCGCCTCTTTTCCTCGAAAGACTGTTTGAACTCGAAATCCCTGAAATTTTCGATGGGCTTATCACCATCAAGAAAATTGTGAGGATGCCCGGAGAAAGAGCAAAGGTGGCTGTTGAATCTTATGATGAAAGAATTGATCCTGTCGGCGCCTGTGTGGGGATGAAAGGATCAAGGATTCATGGAATTGTCAGGGAGCTGCGCAATGAAAACATTGACGTAGTTAACTACTCAGCTAATCTCCAGCTTTTTATCCGCAGGGCACTGAGTCCGGCCAAGATAAGCTCAATCAGGATAAATGAAGGTACCAAAAGGGCTGAGGTATACCTCAAACCCAACGAAGTATCAATGGCTATCGGAAAGGGCGGGCTCAACATTAAACTGGCCAGTCAGCTAACCGGTTACGAAATCGATGTGTACCGTGAAATCGAAGAAGACGACGAAGATGTGAATCTGGAAGAATTTGCCGATGAAATCGAAAGCTGGATCATCGATGAATTTAAGAACATTGGTTGCGATACAGCCAAGAGTGTATTGAATATGTCGCGCGAAGATCTGATTAAGCGCACCGACCTCGAAGAGGAAACCATCGACGAGGTGATTAGAATTTTGCGATCGGAGTTTGATTAATTTCGCAATGAGAAAACTGAAAGGTTTTTTACAGGAACATGAATCTGCCTTTTGGCAGATCAAATTAAATTATAATAGTAATATATGGTTGCAGGCAACGCACAGCGATTAAGCAAACTGGCAAGAGAACTTAATGTTGGAATTCAGACTATAGTTGAATTTCTTCATAAGAAGGGTTTTGATATTGATTCAAACCCCAACACGAAGGTTCCCGAGGAGGTGTGTCATCTGCTTGAAAAGGAATTCAAAAGCGATATATCCCTCAAGCGTGAATCGGAACAGATAACTTTGCGCCAGCAGCGTATTAAAAAAGAGGTTGTCACCATTGAAGATATTCCTAAAAAGGATGAAACTGATGATGATTTTGATGATGATATAATCGAAATCGGAGATTTAAAAAAGACAGCTGCCGCAGCATCTAAGCCTAAAGCTAAGGAAATACCGGTAGAACCTGTTAAAGAAGAGAAACGGGAGCCGTTGGTTAAACCTTTTAAAATTATCGATAAAATTGATATCGACCAAATCTCTGGTACCAAAAAGAAACCGGTTGAAAAGCCTGCCGCCCC
>CAYMXK010000126.1:0-11486 GCA_964393915.1 uncultured Prolixibacteraceae bacterium | reverse complement strand
AGGCTCCCAGATTTCAGTCATACCAGGCTTCATTTCCATTGTTGGAACCTGCTGTGCATTGGCATATGCAATCCCCAGCATAAGAAAAGCTAACAAGATTTTTCTCATCTTTTTTAAAATTTTTGATTATTGATTCCGGATTATTTAAGCAAGGCCCAGTTCATTTATCATGGCCTCAATTTTCTGATCCACAAGAACATCTGCTGCAATTAAATCACCATAAGACCTCAGATCCCCCTTCACTTCAAAATAGAACTTAATCTTCGGTTCAGTACCCGAAGGTCGTACAGAAATTTTCGTGCCGTCCAATGTAATAAACTGCAGAACGTTGGAGGTGATTTTCTGGTCTATGGAAACAGACTCCCCCGTTATCAGATTCGTCTGAACCAATGAATCGTAATCCTTCACCCACTCAACCCGGGAACCACTTAGCATTCTGGGAGGATCGATGCGGAAACCGGTCATCATTTGTTGTATTTCGGCAGCTCCTGACTGTCCTTTCCTTGTCACGGAAATAGTTTTTTCCTTTGAAAATCCGTATTCAATGTAAATATCAAGCAAAAGCTCATACAGGGTCTTTCCTTTGCTCTTGCCCCAGGCAACAATCTCAGCCATCATGGCAATCGACGAAACCGCATCCTTGTCACGGACAAAATCAGCAGGCAGGAAACCAAAGCTCTCCTCGCCTCCACCAATATATTTTTTAATTCCCTCATTTTCGCGGATGACCTCCGCTATATATTTGAATCCTGTGTAAACGTCGTAATATTTGATGTCGTTCTTTCGTGCTATTTCAGCGATTACTTCGGTTGAAACAATGGTCTTAACCACAAATTCGTTGCCTTTTAGTGTGCCATTTTCCTTCATTTTGGTAATGATGTAATAAATAAACAGCAGAGCAGTCTGGTTACCATTAATTATTACAAATTCACCTTCCAGATTTTTGGTAGCAACACCAAGGCGGTCAGCATCAGGATCGGTGGCCATTACTACCTCTGCATTGACCTCGATAGCCCTGTCAATGGCCATTTTCATAGCGGCAGGTTCTTCTGGATTAGGCGAAACCACAGTAGGAAAGTTACCGCTTACCACATCCTGTTCAGGGACATTGATGATATTGTTGAATCCAAATGCCCGCAATGCCATGGGAACCAGTTTTACACCTGTGCCATGGATGGGAGTGTACACAATTTTCATATCATTGTATTTTTGTACCAGATCCGGTGACAATGATATGGACTTCACCTTTTCAATGAACTTAAGATCAGTTTCTTCCCCTAAGGAAGTAATATAATCCGATGGTCCGTCGAAAAGAATATTTTCGTGCTTAATTTGATTGACTTCGTCAATTACTGCATCATCGTGTGGTGCCACAAGCTGGGCGCCGTCATCCCAATATGCTTTATAGCCATTGTACTCAGGGGGATTATGAGATGCGGTAATAATTATTCCGCTTTGGCATCCATATTCCCGGATAGCAAATGATATTTCAGGTGTTGGCCTGAGATCCTCGAAAAGCAAAGCCCTTATACCATTGGCTGCACAAATTCCTGCACAGGTTTCTGCAAACAAGCGGCTATTGTTCCGGCAGTCATGCCCGATAACGACTTTTATTTCAGAAACCCCTGAGAAACTCTTCTTCAGGTAATTACACAAGCCCTGGGTTGCAGCGCCCAATGTGTAGCGGTTCATCCGGTTGGCTCCTGCACCCATTATTCCACGTAAACCTCCCGTTCCAAACTCAAGGTCTTTATAAAACGAGTCTATCAGCTCAGTTTTAACATCACTTTCAAGCATCCGTCTGACTTCATTCCGGGTTGCTTCATCATAAAAAGGATTTAACCACTGCCGGGCTTTTTCCTCCACCTGTTTAAGTAATTCGTTACTACTCATAATCAACTATTTATAATAATCTTTATGCAATCATGTAAACTTTGCCTCCAGTAAGGGATTTTAATTCCGAAAGCAGATTTTATTTTTGATTTATTAAGTACCGAATAATAAGGCCGTTTTGCCAGGGTAGGAAAATCTTTTGATTCAATGGGTGCTGTCTGACAAGTTATACCCGCCAAATGGTGAATCCCGACGGCAAAATCGTACCAACTGCAAACTCCTTCATTTGAATAGTGATAAATTCCGGGTTTCCACATTGTATCATCCGTGGCTGATTTTTTTACAATCCCGATAATGACAGATGCCAGGTCACGTGCATAAGTTGGCGTTCCAATCTGGTCGAAAACCACCTTAAGCAGATCACGTTCAGTACCGAGACGGATCATTGTCTTAACAAAATTATTTCCGTAAGAGGAATACAGCCAGGATGTCCGTATGATTAACGCTGAAGGACAGGTTGTGACAACATTTTCTTCACCTTTAAGTTTACTTTCACCGTAGATACTTTGAGGATTGGGCTTTACATCCTCAGTATACGGCTGATAAGCCATTCCATCGTAGACATAATCCGTTGAGATATGAATTAATCTTGCCCCCGACCGGGCACATGCTTTAGCCAGGTTCTCAGGACCATATGCATTAAGCTGGTATGCCTCTGAAATTTCCTTCTCAGCCTGGTCAACTGCTGTATAAGCGGCACAGTTAATAATATATTCAGGGTCAAATTCATCAATATAATTAAACACGGCCTCCTGATTTGTGATATCCAGAGTGTCAAAATCAGTAAAGGCTGTATCCAAATCTACATCCATTGGAACAAGCTCCCTTATTTCACTGCCAAGTTGCCCATTTGCTCCGGTGATCAGTATTTTCATCAGCTCAGAATTAAAAATTCATTTCCGCCTCCCGGAACCCGGGGGCAATCTTGTCCTTATCTGAAACCAGCAGTTTGCCTGACGGAATTTTCCAATCAATGTTTAGAAAAGGGTCATCATAACGAATGGCTCTTTCAGCAGATTTAAAATATCCGTAATCACACTTATAGGAAAATAGTGCCTTGTCACTGAGTACCGAAAAACCGTGAGCAAACCCTTTCGGAATAAAAAGCTGCAATTTGTTCTCCCCCGACAATTCTAATCCAAACCATTTCCCGAAGGTGGGTGAATTCCTGCGCAAATCGAGTGCAACATCGTAAACGACTCCGGATACCACCCTTACCAGTTTTGCCTGCGAAAAAGGGGCAAGTTGATAATGCAATCCCCTCACAACTCCATATGCGGATAGTGATTCATTATCCTGAATAAACAGATTATCAATATCATTCTCCGCCATATTTCCCTGGTTATAACTCTCGAAGAAATATCCCCGGTGATCCCCAAAAATATCAGGTTCGATAATTTTTAACCCGGCAACCGGAGTTTCAAGAACTTTCATATACTAAAAGGATTTTATCTGGTTATCAGCGAGCTTTAAGAGATATTGTCCGTACTGATTTTTTCTCAGTGGCCCGGCAAGCTGCAGGAGTTGTTCCCTGGTAATAAATTCCATTTTGTAAGCAATCTCTTCGATGCATGAAATTTTCAGGCCTTGCCTTTGTTCAATGGTGGCGATATAATTTGAAGCCTGGAGCAGGCTGTCGAAAGTCCCGGTGTCGAGCCAGGCAAAACCGCGGCCCAGGAGCTTCACATTCAGCCGGTCTTCTTCCAGGTACAACCTGTTAAGGTCGGTTATTTCAAGTTCACCTCTGGCTGACGGTTTTAATGATTTTGCCTTTTTAACCACATCATTGGAGTAAAAATAAAGTCCCGTTATGGCATAATTAGACCGGGGTTGCAAAGGTTTTTCCTCGATACTGACCACTTTTCCACCATCGTCGAATTCCACAACCCCATATCGCTCAGGGTCATTCACATAATAGCCGAAGACAACTGCGCCATCTTTAAGAGAGGCAGCATCTTCAAGAATACTTCTGAAATTATACCCATAAAAAATATTGTCGCCCAAAATCATACATACATTATCATCACCGATAAACTCTTCACCAAGGATGAAAGCCTGGGAAAGCCCGTCTGGTGATGGTTGAATCTTGTAAGAAATCTTCAATCCAAGTTGCGATCCGTTTCCGAAAAGGTCTTCGTACAAATGAATATCAGCAGGGGTTGAGATGATGAGTATTTCACGAATCCCGGCAAGCATGAGTACAGACATAGGATAATATATCATCGGCTTATCATAAACCGGAATAATCTGTTTCGATATACTGCGAGTGATGGGATAGAGCCTGGTTCCAGCTCCTCCTGCCAAAACTATTCCTTTCATGTTAAAATATTATTTAAGCAAAGTCAAAAATAGTAATTCTATCAGAGCAATCAACTTTTTGCGTCATACTTATTATCATGACACCTAAAAAAATGATCAGCACCCTTATATGTGAATTTTTATAAAAATAATACTTAAAATCTTTGATAATCAGTATGAAAGTCTTAATTTTGCGGCCGATTTCAACAAGAAATAATGTCTAACTTATTAATTTAGTAACAATTACATGACTGAAATTACAAATGAAAACCTGGAGTCCCAGGATGCAGTTGAAAATGTAACTGCCGAAACACAAGTTGAACCTACTGCCGGGGAAACTCTGCAGACTAATGCTGCCACTGAAACAGTGGCTGAAACGGAGGAAGAGTTTGATTGGGAAAGTCTGGAAGATGGACTTGATCTTTACTCCAAAAAACGCAGAAACGAACTCGAAAACCTTTACAACGACACACTGAATACAGTTCAGGAAAAAGAGGTTATCGAAGGTACCGTTATCTCAATGAACAAACGTGAAGTTGTTGTTGATATTGGTTACAAATCGGATGGCGTTGTAAGTTTGAATGAATTCCGTTACAACCCGGAAATGAAAATCGGCGACAAAGTGGATGTTTACATTGAAAGTCTGGAAGATAAAAAAGGCCAGATGTCGCTGTCTCACAAAAAAGCCCGTGCAATGCGTTCGTGGGAAAAAATTAACGATGCACATGACAATGATGAAATTATTAAAGGGTACATCAAATGCCGCACTAAGGGCGGTATGATTGTGGATGCCCTTGGAATTGAGGCATTCCTTCCGGGATCACAGATTGATGTGAAACCTATCCGCGACTACGATATGTATGTTGGCAAAACCATGGAATTCAAAGTGGTTAAAATCAACCATGAATTCCGCAACGTTGTCGTATCGCACAAGGCGCTTATTGAAGCCGAACTTGAATTGCAGAAAAAAGAAATCATTTCGAAACTCGAAAAAGGCCAGGTTCTCGAGGGAACAGTCAAGAACATTACATCTTACGGTGTATTTATCGATCTTGGCGGCGTTGACGGTCTTATTCACATTACCGATCTTTCATGGGGTCGCATTACTCATCCTAACGAAATCGTTGAACTTGATCAGAAGCTCAACGTAGTTATCCTGGATTTCGACGACGACAAAAAACGGATTGCACTCGGTCTGAAACAATTGACTCCTCACCCATGGGATAAACTGAGTGAGACGCTTAAGGTAGGCGATTCAGTGAATGGCAAAGTAGTTGTTTTGGCCGATTACGGTGCTTTCGTGGAGATTGCTCCCGGAGTTGAAGGACTTATCCACGTTTCGGAAATGTCATGGAGCCAGCACCTTCGCAGTGCCCAGGACTTCCTGAAAGTTGGTGACGAGGTAGAAGCTCAGATTTTAACGCTTGACCGTGACGAGCGCAAGATGTCATTGGGCATCAAACAACTCAAAAGCGACCCATGGGAAAACATTGAAACCCGTTTTGGTTTGGGCACCAGCCACAAGGCAACCGTTCGCAATTTCACCAACTTTGGCGTATTTGTGGAAATCGAAGAGGGTGTTGACGGACTTATCCACATCAGCGACCTGAGCTGGACAAAGAAAATCAAACATCCTTCCGAATTTACCGGAATTGGAGAAGAAATCGAAGTTGTGGTTCTTGACATCGACAAGGAAAACCGTCGTCTGAGCCTTGGACATAAGCAGCTCGAGGAAAACCCATGGGATGTATTTGAAACCGTCTTCACTCCTGATTCAATTCATGAGGGAACCATCGTTGAACTTATGGACAAGGGTGCAGTAATTGCCCTTCCATACGGAGTTGAAGGTTTTGCTACACCACGTCATCTGGTTAAAGAAGACGGAGCACAGGTTAGACTGGATGAAAAACTTGAATTTAAAGTTATTGAGTTCAATAAATCTGCGAAGCGAATCATTGTATCACACTCAAGAGTGTATGAAGATGAAAAACGGTCTGAAGAATCTTCCAAAAAGAAAGCTGAAGGCAAGGCAACCAAAAAAGCGATGAAGAATGTTTCCGAAAATGTTGAAAGAACAACGCTTGGAGATATTTCCGAATTGGCTGACCTCAAAAAGCAAATGGAAGCTGACGAGAAAAAAAGGTAGAAAAAGGTATAATATTTGAATGCAATTTTGTAAATTGTACTCATGGAAGTAGAAGTAAATAATAAGGAAAGTTTTTCTCTCGTCACCGTTAATTCAGATAAGCTGGATGCAAACAATGCTCCTGGTCTTAAATCTGAGTTTGTAATGCTGAGTGCCAATGGTGTAAAAAACATCATAGTTGATATGTCGGCCTGCAAATATTGTGATTCATCAGGATTACGATCCATTCTGGTTGCGAACAGGCTTTGCGACGATGCTATCGGAACCCTGATTATTTCAGGACTTCAGCCCGACGTGGAAAACATTTTCCGTATTTCGATGCTTCACACCGTAATTTTAATTACGAAAAGTGTTGAAGAAGCAGAGGAATTGCTTTTGAAAAAGGAGAATCTTTAACCTTCAAAGGTCTGCTATGACTTTTGAACTGACCATCCTCGGAAGCAGCTCTGCCTTACCAACATCTGAAAGATATCCCACCGCTCAGGTACTTCAGGTATCTGGGCGGTTTTTTTTGATCGATTGTGGAGAAGGCACGCAGATTCAGCTGAGAAGGAAAAAATTCAGTTTCGGAAAAATAAATCACATTTTAATATCCCATCTTCATGGAGATCATTTTTATGGCCTGATCGGTTTCATATCAACACGCAATCTGCTTGGGCTGAAAAGTGACCTGCACATATATGCGCACTCCGACATCACCGGACTGTTGCAGCCTCAACTCAACTACATCAAGGGAGAAATGGGTTTTAAAGTAATTTTTCATCCCTTAAATTTAAAAAAGCCGGAATTGATTTTTTCAGATAAAAATTGTGAGGTCCATTCCTTCCCGCTTAAACACAGTATTCCGGTTTGTGGATTTCTCATCCGCGAAAAACCAGGCTTGCCTAACATGATTAAAGAGAGAATAGCTGAATTAAAAATCCCGGTGCGGGAGATTAAAAAGATTAAGGAAGGGGAAGGTTTTTCAGCGGGTGATGGCAAATACTATGAACACCACCAGCTTACCACAGCGCCACCTCCACCCCGCTCCTATGCATTTTGCACAGATACAGTTCCTCATGAACCTGCAGCCAGCTTTATCCGTCCGGTTTCGTTGCTTTATCATGAAGCAACATTCCAGTCAGACATGGAGGATTGGGCTGCAAAAACTTCCCATTCCACAGCCCGGCAGGCTGCTGAAATTGCAGTAAGTGCCAAAGCCGGAAAACTCATAATAGGCCATTTCTCGAATCGTTACAAAACATATGATATGTTCCTTGAGGAAGCCAGGGAGGTATTCCCAATGACTGAACTGGCAGAGGAAGGCAAAAAATTTACAGTATAAGGATAATCAGGCCATACCCAATTTCTTCATTTTTCAAAAAAACGTTTGTCAAAATTTACCAGGTAGAGCTTATCAAGCGTCCTTGTAAATGCAGTATAAAGCCATCGGTAAAACTCCCTGTTCAGCATTTCCTGAGTAATATAACCGGTATCCACAAATACGGCTTTCCACTGACCACCCTGTGCTTTGTGGCATGTAATCGCATAGGCGAACTTTATCTGCAATGCGTTGTAATAAGGATCTTCCCTGATTTTCTTCCAGCGGTCCTTCTTGTTCTTAATCTCCATATAATCCTCTGATACAGAATAAAAAAGGCGTCTGTTGTCCTCCTGCGACATTGATGCTGATTCAATCTGCAAAGTATCAAGAACAATTTTACATTCGATCTCAACATCATCATAGTCAATAAACCGGAGGCTCACATCCGCAAATCTGAATCCGTGCAGCTCCTCGTATCCATAGATATGCACAATCTCGGCGATATCGCCGTTGGCAATGAAATCAATATCCTCAGAACGCAACGACCAGTAGTAATTGTTTTTAACCACCATTACCAGATCACCCCGTGAAATCTCAGATTCCCTGTATAACACAGACGAACGTATTCCTTTGTTATATAGGTTGGCTCGTTTGTTGGACCGGGTCAGGACAGTTGTTTCATAAACTCCGTATTTATCATAGCAGCTATTTATTTTTTCGATCAGGTCGCTTCCCGAAATTTTTTCTATGTCATTAAACCCATCGACCTGTACGGGGAAGTATCCACCCTCTTCCTCAAGCGCAAGGAAGTTCCTCAGAGCGGTTGCATTATACAAGACACCGGATTCTTTTGTTTGTCTGACCACTTCGGTCAATTCATTTTCAATGACCCCAAATCCATACTGTTCAATTACTGTCTTGCTGAGGGCAGGACTTAAAGGGACGCCCACAGGAGGCAACTGGGCCGTATCTCCGGCCAGAATAAGACGGCATCCCTCACCGGAATAAACATATTCAAGCAAATCGTCGAGCAAGCGTCCTGAACCAAATACGGTGCTTTCAGCCGAATGATTGGAAACCATAGATGCTTCGTCGACAATAAAAAAGGCAGATTTATGAAGGTTCTTATCCAGAACGAACACCCCCATCCCATCAACGGACGACTTTTGCCGGTATATCTTTTTATGAATGGTATAAGATGGCCTGTCAGTATAATTCATTAGAACTTTTGCAGCTCTACCAGTGGGCGCAAGCAAAAAGGCTGGAATTTTAAAAGCTTCCAGTGTCTTAACAAGCTGGTTGATCATGGTAGTTTTACCAGTTCCGGCAAAACCTTTGAGCAAAAAAATAGTATCACCAGGGTCACCAGATATAAAATCAGAAAGTTTCTGCAACATACTTAATTGACTTTCTGTAAGTTGAAAATCAATATTCTGGGTTAATATTTTGAAAATATGATTTTTAAGCATCCTGATTAAAATATATACAAGCATCGGAAGGTAAATGATTTTTTTTTATAATTTTGCCTCAACCGAAAATAACTTACAAAAAAAATAAAAATGAGAACAGTATTACAAGTCCTGCTTTTTGTTGCCGCAGTTGCGCTGACTTATTTCATCTATGATAGCATCCAAAGGCCTATCACTTTTGAAAAGGAAAGAACAGCATTATATTCGGAAACTATTGAAAAGCTTAAGGACATCAGAAAAGCCCAAATGGCATTTAAAGATGTTCACGGCAGATTTACCGGGGATTGGGATTCCCTCATCAATTTCGTAAAGTACGATTCAGTGAGAATGGTTCGCCGTATCGGAAACCTTACCGACAGTATGGTTGAAAAAGGAATTACCGAAAGAAGAGCCATGCAAATGGGCTTGATTATCAGGGATACCATCAGGGAAAGTGTTTTGTCATCTGTTTTTAACCCGAATTACAATGCAGATGCTTTAAAATTAGTACCGTTATCCGATACTACTGCCTATTTCAACCTCGGAGCGACGGTTATAACCACCGGATCCGGCATCAATGTTCCGGTATTTGAGGCACGCGTTCATAACAATGTAATTCTTCGCAATCTTGACCGTCAGCTTGTTATTAATTTGAATGACCAGCGACGGGTTCAGAACAGGTATCCGGGTCTCAAAGTTGGATCTCTTACTGAAACCAACAACAACGCTGGTAACTGGGAATAATTATTCATGCAAGGAACCTCCTGTTACGACGATTCTTTCGACCTTTTAAACAGTAAAAGATATAATCTATCCATCCAGGCAAGCCTGGATGGATTTTCAGTTTTATTGCAGGACGGTGAAACACATTCTTACATGGCCATGAAACATGAGTCATATAAGCTTTCCAGTGAAAATGGACTATTGCGTAAAACACATGAACTCCTTCAGTCCAATAATCTACTAAACAGACAGTATAATAAGGTAACTGTTTTTATTGACAGTAACACCGCTAAACTTATTCCGGGACACCTGGTGAATGAAAAACAGTTAAAGCATCTTTTCAGTATTAAACCTAAAGATACCCGGGGAAAAAGCTTCTTCGCAAATTCGATTAATCAAAGTTATCAGCTCGTTTTTGCTTGCAGCTCAGATTTAGTGGAATTTTTCAACACCCATTTCGGGACATGCGAATTTGTGCATGAAACTACCCCTCTAATAAAAAAGAACATCCATAATTCAGTGAATGAAACAGTAAACATAAATTTGTTTTTTCATTCCGATTACTACTATATATCTGCATCGAAAAAGAATGAAATATTGTTTTTTAATTCATTCGCATTTAAGACCCCCGAAGATATTTTATTCTACCTTTTCAGTGCCATCCGTCTTCTCGATTCAGAAAAATGCGACATCTTCCTATCTGGATATATAGATGAACAGGATTCCACATATACCATTATAAAAAAGTACTTTCCTGAAGCCAGATTAATTTCCGGCAAGGATCACAGATTCAGTAACGGGCAATTTAATCAAATGCCTGTTCATAAAATCACTCCCATTTTATCTGATACGTTATTAACATGAGAATTGTAGGAGGAAATTTTAAAGGCAGGGTGTTCCATCCCGGGAAAAGTTTTAAAGCACGGCCAACCACCGATTTCGCAAAGGAAAACCTTTTTAACATTCTGGAAAACCGGATTGACTGGGAGAAAACAGATGCACTTGACCTGTTTTCAGGAACGGGAAGCATCAGTTATGAGCTGATCAGTCGGGGGTGCAGGAATGTTACTGCAGTTGAGGTAAACTTCAGACATTACAAATACATTTGTGAAAATAAGAAGCTTCTGGAAATTGCCCAACTGCAGGTCTTAAGGGAAGACGCTTTCCGGTTCATACAAAAAACAAATAACCAATACGATTTAATATTTGCAGACCCTCCCTTTGACATGAATAATTTCTTTGATGTACCTGTGAAGATATTGGAGAAAGGTCTCCTTCGACCTGAGGGTTTGCTAATCCTTGAGCACAATAAATACCAAAAGTTTGAAGAAATGCCTCAATTTATGGAGTTACGATCTTATGGCAGTGTAAATTTCAGTTTTTTCAAACCACTTGTTCAACCAGCTTAATTTAAATCAATCAGTTTTTTTTCATCACATATTGTACAAAACAAAAGAAAACCTATCTTTGCAACGCTTTTAAAGGATCTGTATTAAAGCGCAAATTCGTTCACATAATATTTTGGTGCGGTAGTTCAGTTTGGTTAGAATATCGGCCTGTCACGCCGAGGGTCGCGGGTTCGAGTCCCGTCCGCACCGCCACAATATAAACACCATTTTATTGGTGCGGTAGTTCAGTTTGGTTAGAATATCGGCCTGTCACGCCGAGGGTCGCG
>CAYMXK010000125.1:0-11507 GCA_964393915.1 uncultured Prolixibacteraceae bacterium | reverse complement strand
CGCTAAAAACTATAACAACAACAGCATAACAGTGTTCATATTTTTGACCTCTTTTTCGAGGTTATTCATTTCAATGTCCACCATTCAGACGGTACCGGCAAAGTGATTTTTCTCTTACAGAATAATCTTGAAGTAAGTTTGAGTTGTCATGATGTAAAACTTCGGTTTGTGGTGGTCTCCGTGGGTTGAAGATCAGAACCATTTCTTTTGTCTAAAATACACTACCATTCCGAAAAATATGAGAATGATAATCATCCATATTCCAAAGTAGCCATACTTCCATTCAAGCTCAGGCATATTCGTAAAATTCATTCCGTAAATACCTGCTAAAAAGGTCAACGGAATAAATATAGTTGCAACAATTGTCAGGGTTTTCATTACCTGATTCATCCGATGCCCCTGCATAGAAAAAAACAGATTTATTGAGCTCTCAAGTGAAGCAAGGATCATATCACTGCTATCAATCAGTGTTAAGCATAAGTCCTTGATTTCCAGAAAATATTTTATATGTCTTTGCTCAATACACTGGCATTCGCCACGTTCAACAATTTGGGTAAATTCTTTGATTGGCAGTATTGATTTCTTGATGAAATAGACAAACTTTTTGTGATTCTCAATAATTTCCAGCGCGTTGGGGGATGGTTCTTTTTTCGTATCTGTGAGATTAAAGTTTTCAATCTCTTCGCCTAGTTTATTTAAGGTCTTAAAATAATTGTCCAGAATTGATTCCAGCATGGCGTAAAGCAAATAATCAGCAGATCGTTCTCTCAGAATTCCTTTGTTTTCTCTTAACCTGATTCTAAGATGTTCAAAGAAGTCTGCTTTTCTCTCCTGAAAAGAGATTAAATAGTTTGTGCCGAAAACAAAGCTGATTTGCTCAGTAATCATCTCATTTTCTGACGGAACAATTGATTTTAAGGTCAAAAAGGAAAAATGTTCATATTCCTGAAATTTAGGTCTTTGATTTACATCCAGAATATCCTGAATAACCAAACTGTGAATTCCCTGGTTTTCACAGATAGATGCAATGATTTCAGTTTCGTTTAATCCATAAATATTTAGCCAGTAATTATCTCCATTTTTTCCAAACGCCTTAATGCTCTCAGGTGAAATACTATTACTTTCAATACACTCTTCCTTTTTGTATTTAAAAAGGTGAATGTCTATTCCTTCAGTTTTCGAATCTCCGGTAAATATAAATTTCCCCGGGTCGTACTTTTTTCTATTAAGTGTAGGTACTAATCTCAATGGTTTGAGAAATTCCATTTTTGTATTCTGTTTAAATTGCTTCATTGTTTTTGTATACTGTCATTCAAATGCTGCACACGATTGACCTGCCAATTCGTCTATTATCCAAAGTTACTAAAAACATTCATCGAACGTGATAGCGTATTATTTTGGGTTTAGTAATGACTTTTTGAATCACCATTGTTGTTCCGGTTACTTTATTTTCGAGAACGTCATTTTCAACCTCCTGGTTTTTTATATAATTGAGAAAAATGGACTGTTTGTCAGGATATTTCTCAATCAATTCATAGCATCTCTTTTTCAGGTTATCAAAAATGTAATTGTCAGAAACTATGATGTCATCTCTATCCATAACGTCATTTTCGACAAGGTGCATTCCTGCTTTTTCCAGTTGCTGTAATATATCTGATTTTTTATACATTAAGGGATGAAAAAAATCGCTATCATCATCTATATAGCCATCATCAATAATGAATATTCCCTTTTCATTTATACATTTGGCCAAGGTTGAAAGAGTTGAAAAATAGTCGCCAAATACAGGTCCGATTGCTCCGAGTATTACAATGTCGTAATCTGACAAATCATTTACTTTTTCTCTAATATCTCCAGTTTCAAATTTGCACAGGTGATTTAATTGAAATTCAGACGCCTTTTGCCTGGCAAATTCAACAAATTCAGGAATTGCGTCAATTCCATGGCAGGTGCAGCCAAATTCTTTCGATACTTTAACAGAAACCGCCCCTTTCCCGCAACCTAGATCAAGGACTTTTAGTTCAGGGAGATTATTACAATGCTTTTTTATCAGTTTAATTATCGCTTCAGGATCTGCTCCGATTTCCCAAACATCTTGCAGAATATATGGTAAAAATGGAAAAAGTTCATTATCGCTTCCATCCATTGCAGTAACTACGCTTTCTTCAATTGTTTTCATTTTTTACCTTTTTGCAATTACCAGCATTTCAAAGTCTTCCGTTTTCAATTTGAATTGTTCCCTGTGCAAAACATTCGCTGTCGTATTTTTCACCGTAGTTTTCAAATAATGTTTCGTACCATTGTTTTGTATTCATTTCTTTCTCCTTTCAGGTAAGTTTCTTTATTGCCGGTTGTTTTTCCTGCACGACGTACAATCTGATAGCGTTTTATTTTTGGTTTCCCCAAATATAGATTTTTAAAAGCTGTCAGACAATAGCACCAGACATCTATTGAAATACGAACTTTTATCACCAGGCCTTTTTAGCAGAAGTCCTGGTTAAGAGATTCAGATTAGATTTCAAGGTTATCGCGTCTTTCTGTTCCTTTTTCGCCACCATGTCCTTGATTTGAGACCAGGCTGTAATGCCAAAGTTGCTATTATCTGCTTTCATAATAGTTCATTTAACCTTCTTTTGACCATATTCATAATTTTGTGGTTATCTCCGTCCCGGAATAGGGGAGGTGATATGACCGTTGGGGACGTTGAAATATTGGGGACGTTGAAATAATGGATGGCGTGGGTGATAATGGCACCGTTGGGGGCGTTGAAATAATTGGGGGCGTGGGTGATAATGGACCGTGGGGGACGTTGAAATAATTGGGGGCGTGGGTGTTTATGGCACCGTAGAGACAGGGCATGCCCTGTCTCTACCGCCGCCGCAATCAACGTACGCCGCAATCAACAACGCCCACGCCGCCACCACAACAACGTCCATCCCAATCATCATCCGGACAATTATACAGAAATCCCAAACCGTGGTAAATATTTCACCGACACCTGGTTCATTATCATCAATTATCCGACACATAAACCTGTGGTTACCAGGCCCGGTTCCATTGCCTCCCATTTATTGTTCCTAACAGAACATCTAGAACAACGCTCTGCCCGTTGCGCTTCGCCCTTTTCGCTCTCTTCTTTACGCTCTGCGCTTCGCTCTTTGCGCTCTGCGCTTCGCTCTTTGCGCTCTGCTCTTCGCTCTTTGCGCTCTGCTCTTCGCTCTCTGCGCTCTGCCCTTTGCGCTCCGCGAAAAAAAAAAGAGCTGCAAAAACTAATCTGCAACTCTTTGATTTTCAATCAGTCGGGGCGACAAGATTTGAACTTGCGACCCCACGCCCCCCAGACGTGTGCGCTACCAGGCTGCGCTACGCCCCGAATTGAAATGCCGGATTAACCCTCCGGTTTTGTGCTGCAAAAGTAGTATTTGAAATGATTTTGCCAAAATTATTTTAAAGCTTTGTTCCCTGCCTCCCAACTTCATCGTTTTATTCTATTGAATGTTAGATATTATTGAACGATAAAAAACAGAAAATAGATTCTTCTTTGTTAAATTTGCAGCCTGAAATTTAAAACAATATCAATATGTTTAAACCACTACAACTCGACGATAAACCGGCTTCGGTGCCGGAAAGTGCAGATGCAGAGAAGGTTAAATGCCTCATCGTCGGTTCGGGACCTGCCGGGTACACCGCTGCAATCTATGCCGCACGTGCCAACCTCAGCCCAGTGATGTACGAAGGACTGCAGCCCGGAGGACAGTTAACCACTACCACCGAGGTGGAAAATTACCCCGGATATCCCGATGGGGTGACCGGCCCGGTGATGATGGAGGATTTTAAAAAACAGGCTCAACGCTTTGGAACGGATGTCCGCTGGGGATTGGCGACCAAAGTTGATTTCACCGGAAGTGTCCACAAAGTCTGGATCGACGATTCCAAGCTGATCGAGGCTGAAACGGTAATCATTGCTACAGGCGCCACGGCCAAATATCTTGGACTTGCGGATGAAACGAAATATGCCGGCGGAGGCGTTTCTGCCTGCGCTACCTGTGATGGTTTCTTTTATCGCGGAAAAGATGTGGCAGTAGTTGGGGGTGGTGATACCGCCGCCGAAGAGTCGATGTATCTTGCCGGTTTGTGCCGCAAAGTCTACCTGATTGTTCGCCGTGATGTGCTCAGGGCTTCTAAGGTGATGGCCGACAGGGTGATGAAAACCCCAAATATTGAAGTGCTCTGGAAACACCAGACCAAGAATTTGTTTGGCGATGGGGTAGTGGAAGGAGCTACCCTCGTTAAAAACCAGGGAGAGCCGGGCGAAGAGGAAGTGAAAATTAAAATCGACGGATTCTTCCTGGCTATCGGACACACGCCCAATTCTGAAATCTTTGCTGCATACCTTGACCGTGACAATGTAGGATACATCAGAACCACTCCGGGTACCACCAAAACAAAGGTGCCGGGTGTTTTTGCATGCGGCGACGTGCAGGACCCCATCTACAGGCAGGCGGTTACCGCCGCAGGTACGGGCTGTATGGCTGCCATTGACGCGGAAAGATACCTTTCCGAAAAACATGGATAATCCATTCAAATGATGATATAAAAAAAGGACCGGTTACCGGTCCTTTTTTTATATATATTTTCGCGCCCTGGGGGTATTACATGTCTACCTCCACCTTGGCGATCTCTTTCGAAGCATATAAACCTGCTTCAAGCTTGCGCTTTATCTCTTTAAATGCATTTACCGTGTATTCTACATCTTCGAGTGAATGTGCAGCGGTAGGAATAATCCTGATCATCACTTCCCCTTTGGGAATAACAGGATAGGCCACTGCCGAACAGAAAATCCGGTGATTTTCCCTCAGATCAAGAATCAGACTGGTAGCCTCCCCCGGACCGCCCTTAATGTAAATTGGAGTTACCGGTGAATTGGTGCGCCCCAGGTCTAACCCGGCTTCCCTTAATCCTTTTTGAAGTGCATGAACAACCTCCCACAGTTTCTCGCGGAGCTCAGATTTGGTTTTCAGCAGTTCGAGGCGGGTGAGTGCTCCCTCAACCATAGGCATTGGCAATGACTTGGCAAATGTTTGCGACCTCATATTGTAACGGAGATAGTAACAAATGTCGGTCGATGCTGCAACGAAAGCCCCGATGCCTGCCATCGATTTGGCAAATGTGCCAAACAACAGATCCACTTTGTCGGAAACTCCAAAATGTTCAGGAACACCGGCACCAGTCTTACCCATGGTTCCAAATCCATGTGCATCATCAACCAAAAGACGGAACTCAAATTCATCTTTTAATGCGGCAATTTCGTCGAGTTTCCCCAGATCGCCCGCCATTCCAAACACGCCTTCAGTAATTACCAATACACCACCGCCCTGTTTGTCGGCAAGTTTTGTTGCCCTTTCCAGCTGCTTGCGCAGGCTTTCCATATTGTTGTGCTGGAAAACAAACCGTTTGCCCAGGTGCAGCCTTACACCATCAAGGATACAGGCATGTGATTCTGAATCATATACAATTACATCGTAGCGTCCGCAAACTGCATCTATAATTGATACCATACCCTGGTAGCCATAGTTGAGAAGGAACGCGTCCTCCTTGCCCACAAAACTGGCCAGGTTCCGTTCCAGTTCTTCGTGCCTGGATGTCTGCCCCGACATCATACGTGCACCCATCGGATATCCCAAACCCCATTTGGCTGCAGATTCAGCATCTGCTTTGCGCACTTCGGGATGGTTGGCCAGACCCAGGTAGTTATTCAGGCTCCAAACCAACATTCTTTTTCCTCTGAAATTCATATAAGGTGCAATCTCCCCTTCAAGCTTCGGGAATGCAAAATAGCCATGGGCCTGCTTCATGTACTGCCCAAGATCTCCAAGATTCTGCCGTAATTTTGCAAATATATCTGCCATATTATTTAAATTTTATGAATTTTGATCCGCTGCAAATGTAAACTTTTTTGATAATACCATTCGCCCTTGTTAAAATTTCATAACCATTTGTTATCTGAAAACAATTATCAGAATTTACCGTTTCTGATATTAGCAAAAACTATATCTTTGCGCGATGTTTATGAGAATGAGAAATATCGGATTTTTGGTAGTGGTGCTGATGGTGCTTTTGTCATCATGCAGTGATTTTAACAAGGTGCTGAAAAGTACCGACTACGAATTTAAATATAAAAAAGCAATTGAATATTACGAGGCTGGTGAATTTGTCAGGTCGGGAACCTTGTTGCAGGAACTGCTCACCATCTATCGCGGAACCAGCCGCGCCGACCAGATATATTACTATTATGCGAAAAGCATGATGGGACAGCGCGATTATCTGATGGCCACCCAATATTTCAGGACACTTTTGCGTGAGACCCCAACCAGCAGTTATGCTGAAGAGGCCCAGTTCATGGTGGGTTATGCCGCCTATCTGCAGTCTCCCAAAGTGCGTCTTGATCAGCAGGTTACGGTAAGTGCCATTGATGCGTTGCAGTTGTATGTAAATCTTTATCCCTTTAATGAAAAGGTAGATGAAGCACATCGTCTGATCGATGAATTGCGCGATAAACTTGTCCAGAAGTCTTATCTGAACGCAAGGCTTTATTTCGACTTCGATAACTACAAGGCTGCGGTTGTATCACTCGAAAATGCACTAAAAGAGTATCCCGACAGCAAGTACAGGGAAGAACTGCTTTACATGCTGGTTAAATCACGCTACCTTCTCGCAACCAACAGTGTGGAAGATAAAAAGGAATTTCGCCTCTCGGTTGCACTTGACGAATATTTCGCCTTTGTTGACGAATTTCCCGAATCGAAATATAAGCGCGAAGTAGACAGATACTATGAAAACATCTCGCGTTTGCTTAATTACGATGCTCAAACAATAAATAGCAATTAATTTCAAGTATGGATTATAAAAAGACAAAAGCTGCCATGACTACCATTCCCCGCGATCTCGACATTCTTGAGAGGGAAACAGGGAATGTGTATGAATCGGTTATGATCTTAGCCAAAAGGGCCAACCAGATCTCTTCCGAAATCAAAGAAGAACTCAATGGCAAGTTGCAGGAGTTTGCATCCTTCTCCGACAACCTCGAAGAGGTGTTCGAGAACCGTGAACAGATAGAGATATCCAAATTTTACGAAAGGCTGCCAAAATCCACCCTCATCTCTTTTGAAGAGTGGAAGGAGGATGAAATCTATCACCGTAACCCTGCCAGAGAAAACAGGAAACGGATTTGATATTCCGGCCTATGAGGCTCGAAGAAAAAAAAATAATATTGGGCATAACCGGAAGTATAGCTGCTTATAAAGCGGCTGTACTTTTGCGTTTATTGGTGAAGGAAGGTGCCGAAGTGCAGGTGGTTATCACCCCCGCAGGCAAACAGTTTATTACCCCCGTAACCCTTTCAGCCCTCTCCGGCAAACCGGTAATCAGCGAATTTTTTGAGAATGAAGGTGGATCGTGGCACAGCCACGTCGATCTGGGTATCTGGGCTGATGCCATGCTAATTGCCCCGGCCACTGCCTCAACCCTCGGTAAAATGGCCCATGCCATTGCCGACAACATGCTGGTAACCACCTATCTCTCTGCCAAGTGTCCGGTTTTTATCGCCCCCGCTATGGACCTCGACATGCTGGGGCATCCCTCCACCCAAAAAAGTATTGAAATACTCTCCGGATATGGAAATATAATTATCGACCCCGGGGTGGGGGCCCTTGCGAGCGGACTGCACGGAAAAGGCCGTATGGAAGAGCCCGAGAACATCGTGGAAATCCTCATTGATTTCTTCAATTCAAAAAAAAAACTTCTGAATAAAACCTTTCTGGTTACGGCTGGTCCTACCTTCGAAAGGATCGACCCTGTAAGGTTTGTCGGAAATTACTCTTCCGGCAAAATGGGTTTTGCCATCGCCCGCGAACTGGCCCGAAACGGGGCAAAAGTACATCTGGTCACCGGACCGGTTTCCCTTGCGATGGAACACCCGTCGGTTGAGGTTACCCGGGTCGAATCGGCAGAGGAAATGTACAATGCCGCAGTCAGCCTGTTCGGCAGATGCGACGGGGCAGTGCTCACTGCTGCAGTGGCCGACTTTGCGCCTGCAGAAGCCTCCGCTCTGAAAACCAAGAGGGGAAAGGAGCCATGGAGCCTGAAGCTCCTCCCCACCCGTGATATTGCCGCTGAATTGGGCAGACAAAAAAGAGCTGACCAGATACTGGTTGGTTTCGCTCTCGAGACGACCAACGAACTGGAAAATGCCAGAGAAAAATTGCTGAAAAAGAACCTCGATTTTATCGTTTTAAATTCCCTGAACGACGAAGGAGCCGGTTTTGGGGTGGACACCAACAAGATTACAATTATTGACAGACACAATAATCTGACAAATTTCGGGTTAAAAAGTAAAGCCCTTGTGGCCATCGATATAATTGACAAAATTGTTACTTTTACGGGAACCGTCAAGGATTAATGCCGTTTTAACCTGAGGATAGTATTATGAGAAAGATATTTCTGAGCATATTGATTTTTGTTGGATTTTCTGCCCCTGGCATTGCCCAGGAATTCCGGTGCAATATCAGCATTTCCGCTGAACGTATCCAGGGTGCCAACCGCAACCTCTTCCGTACAATGCAGTCAGATCTGTATGAGTTTATGAATAACCGGCGATGGACGGAACATACTTATTCCCAGGAGGAACGCATTGAATGCAACATCTTCATCCGCCTCGACGAACAGATTTCGGTTGATGAATTCAGGGGCTCTATCCAGATACAGGCGAAAAGGCCGGTCTTCAATTCAACCTACGAAACTACGCTCCTGAATATTAAGGACAATGATTTTCACTGCAAATATGTCGAATTCCAGCCACTTGAGTACAATGAAACCAGTAACCGCGACAACCTCACGAATATTCTGGCCTATTATGCTTATGTTATTTTGGGGTTTGATTATGATACCTACTCCCGGGAGGGCGGTACGGTCTATTTTGAAAAAGCCCAGGCGATCGTGAACAACTCCCAGAATGCCCGTGAAAAGGGCTGGAAGGCTTTTGAAAGCGAACGGAACCGCTACTGGCTTACCGAAAATGTTATGAACAGGTCGTATTCAGCCATGCGTGAGACCTTCTATTCGTATCACCGGATGGGGTTGGACCAGATGGCCGACAAAACAGAGGAGGGGAGGGCCGCCATTGCTGAGTCATTGAGGGGTGTTCAGCAGGTATTCCGCCGCAGGCCTTCCACCTATATTCTTCAGGTATTCTTCGATTCCAAAGCTGATGAGCTTGTCAACATCTTTTCGAAATCTTACCCCGACGAACGCAACCGGGTGGTTTCGATCCTGAATGAAGTTGATCCTTCCAATGGAAGCAAATACCAGAAGATCTCGCAGGCAGAAAGTTTTTAAACCCTTAAAATATGCTTGTCAGATTAACCATTTCGAATTTTGCTCTGATTGATGAGCTTACAGTAAATTTTGAACAGGGCCTTAACATCATCACTGGTGAAACAGGGGCCGGTAAATCAATCATCCTGGGCGCACTCTCCCTTATCCTGGGGGCACGCGCCGATACTACCTCCATTCGTGATGTGTCAAAGAAATGTGTGGTTGAAGGTGCTTTTCGTCTCGATAGCCTTTCCCTCGAGTCATTTTTCACGGAGAATGACCTTGATTTTGACAAAACCACGATTCTCCGGCGGGAGATTACCCCTTCGGGAAAAACCCGGTCGTTTATTAATGACACCCCTGTAAACTTGCAGCAGTTGAGGGAGTTAACCCTTCGGTTGGTGGATATCCATTCACAGCACCAGAATCTTGAGCTCAACAACCAGGTGTTTCAGTTGCAGGTGGTGGATGTGGTAGCGCAAAGCCAGGGACTCCTGCTCGACTACAAACGGTGCTTCGCTGAGTTTAATGCCCTTTCGGCCAAACTTGCCACCTTGCGAGAGACAGCCTCCAGGGCAAAGGCGGATCTCGATTACCATGAATTTCAATTCAACCAGCTGTCTGAAGCCAATTTGCAGTCCGGTGAAGAGGAGGAAATGGAAGAGGAGAGAAAAAAGCTCTCCCACGCAGAGGAGATAAAAAGCGCACTTGCGTATGTGGCCGATTTGCTGGATGGTGATAAGTTTCCCGTACTTACGCAGGTGAAGGAAGCCCTCGGCAGACTGGATAAAATCCGCCATTTCATGAAGGAGGCCGACGAATTTTACCAACGGCTTGAAAGTGTGTATATTGAATTGCAGGATATCGCCCATGAAACCGGCAGCCTGGCTGAAAATACCGAATTTAATCCCCAACGACTGGAACAGATTACCGGGCGGCTCGACCTGATTTATTCGCTTCAGCAGAAACACCAGCTTTCTACAGTCGCACAGCTCATTGAACTCCGCGACAGCCTCTCAGTGAAAATTTCCATGGTGGCCGATTACGAAGAGGAAATTGCAGGCCTTGAAAAGCTCCTCGCTCAGAGCCGGGCATCCATGAATGATGCTGCCCGGAAACTCAGCCTGAAAAGAAAAGGGGTCTTCCCCGGGATGGAGAAAAAGGTGGTGGAGGTCCTTCATCAGTTGGGAATCCCGCATGCTCTTTTTAAGGTGGACCATCAGCTCAGGGATACACTTATTGCCACAGGAGCCGATCAGATTCAGTTCCTCTTTTCGGCAAATAAAAACGGAACCCCCGACGAAATTTCCCGCATAGCTTCAGGCGGGGAGATATCGAGGGTCATGCTGGCCTTAAAAACGCTGGTTAGCGGTTCGAGGATGTTGCCAACCATTATCTTCGATGAAATCGATGCTGGAATTTCGGGTGAGATTGCACTGCAAATGGCCTCTATCCTGAAAAAATTGTCAGCCGGGATGCAGGTGATCAACATTACGCATTTGCCGCAAATTGCAGGCAGGGGCGATCATCACTATAAAGTGTACAAATATGAGGATGAAACCGCTACCATGACTTCCATACGCAAGCTTGATGACTTGGAGAGGGTAGAGGAGCTGGCCATAATGCTCGGAGGTGCCAATCCAACCGACACGGTGCGCAGGACTGCCCGGGAACTGATGCAGTCAAATTAACCTATCCTTTAATACTGATTTCCTCCAGTGCTTTGGTATTAAGGACGGACACCTCTTTTCCCCCGAGTTTCAGGATTCCCTCCTTCTCAAACTCTTTAAGGAATTTCACTGTGCTTTCTGCTGAGATGGAGGCAAAATCGCCGATATCCTGCCTCGTGAGATGCTGAAAAACCTCTTCTTCCAGAAACTCCGGCTGTGAGAGGTATAGCAGGGCGGAGGCCAGTTTGCCCCGCATTTGCTTGTACGAAACGTTTTTAATTATTTCGAGCAGGTATGCCTCGTGGCGCAGATTCTTGGAAGTGATCCGCATCGCAAAATTCACATTTTCCCTCAGTAAGGCATTTAATGCGTCTTTGTCGATCATGCTTACTGTCGAATTTTTAACGGCAAGGGCAGAATAGCTATACACCTTCTCTCCAAAAAGTGTGGGGAATGCCAGGAAAT
>CAYMXK010000124.1:0-11567 GCA_964393915.1 uncultured Prolixibacteraceae bacterium | reverse complement strand
CACTTTTTACATTTATGGTCTGGTTGTGGGCTTCAATGATGTGCTTTACAATCGAAAGTCCCAGGCCGGTACCTCCCTGTTCCCGGGATCTGGACCTGTCAACCCGGTAAAATCTTTCAAAAACCCTTGGAAGGTCTTTTTTTTCAATACCAAGACCAGTATCAGCCACTTCAACCAAAATGTGATCTTCGAAATCATAAAAACCAACTTTTACCGAACCTCCCTTACGATTGTATTTTATACCGTTGTTTACCAGGTTGTTTATCACCTCTGTCATGCGCTTTTTGTCGGCAGCTACATATACAGGCCTTTCAGGTTTTTGTATAACCTCCAGATTTACTTTTCTTTCGGATGCCAACATATGAACCATATCAAACACATCATCGACCAGCCTCACCACATCAAACTTCTCGATGTTGAGTTTCAGTTCTCCGGATTCGAGTTTGGTAATTGACTCAAGGTCCTCAACTATCGAAATCATACGATCGATGCTCTTCTCGGTTCTTTGAAGATACAGCTTGTTGATTTTGGGATCATCTATACCTCCCTCCAGCAGGGTGAGTATATATCCCTGAATATTGAAAATCGGAGTTTTCAGTTCATGAGAAACGTTGCCTACAAATTCCTTTCGATAGCGCTCGAGGTCTTTGAGGCGCTCAATTTCTTCCGTCTGGGTCTTGGCCCATTCCTCTACTTCACTTTTAATTTCTGAAAGTACATTTCCCTGAGGGTTTTTTCTGGATTCGAGCTTCTTTCCACTGACCGGCAAATTGAGGATGGTTTTATAGACAGGTTTAATTTTATCCGTAATGTATTTATTGAGTATATACACCAGGATAAAATAAGCAGTTAGCAGGAACAGAAATGTAAAACCCAAAATAAACAGGAGGTTCTGACTCACATAATAATTCAGGAGCATAAAAAATGCAACAATCACCGTAAGTATTGCGGATATATACAACGCCAGCTGACGTGATGAATAGGTTTTCATTCAAATGCAGTTTGAATGCCAAAAGTAAAAAATAATATTTAACAGCAACAATGAATTAATAAAGCCCCAATTTCTCAATTTCTGAATAACAGTAAATTCACAGTTAGTTAATGTTTTAATAATACATAAAGCACCTTAATAGCTGACATAGTACATAATTTTGCAGCTCGAAACCAAAAAATGTTTTATGGAAAATTTTTATCTGGTTCTGGTAGTTATCCTGTTCGCTCTTGCCGTATCGGATTTGATAGTTGGTGTGAGCAATGACGCGGTAAATTTCCTAAACTCGGCCATCGGCTCAAAGGCCGCTCCCAAATGGCTAATTTTCACTGTTGCAGCGTTGGGTATTCTTATAGGTTCAACCTTTTCATCGGGTATGATGGAAGTTGCCCGCAAAGGTGTATTTCATCCTGATATGCTGGTGTTCTCGGAAATCATGATCATTTTTCTTGCGGTAATGATAACTGATGTGATTTTGCTGGATGCCTTCAATACTTTCGGGCTTCCTACCTCCACCACCGTTTCCATTGTTTTTGAATTGCTCGGATCGGCTGTGGCCGTTTCGTTGGTAAAAATCAAAAATCTGGGGGGCGCATTGTCCGATCTTTCTCTGTACATCAATTCCGATAAAGCCCTGGCAATCATTTCAGGTATACTTATATCGGTAATTATAGCCTTTACTATAGGAAGCATTGTACAATACCTCGCGCGCCTGCTCTTCACCTTCAACTATGGAAAGATGCTGAAATATGTTGGATCCTTGTTTGGTGGATTCGCCATCACAGTGATCTCTTATTTTATTCTGATCAAAGGCATTGATGGGTCATCCTTCGCAAATATTCCTGTCGGTGAATCAGAAATCCCTCTTGCGCAGTGGGTAGAGATCAATACGATGGGACTTCTGCTATTAAGCTTTGCGGGTTGGAGTTTGCTTATGCAGTTTCTGGTATGGGTGGCAAAAATTGATATCCTTAAGATTGTTGTTCTGGCAGGAACTTTTGCCCTGGCTATGGCTTTTGCCGGAAACGACCTGGTAAACTTTATCGGAGTACCCATAGCAGGGTTCAAATCTTTTCAGGCCTGGCAAGCTTCCGGAGGCGCCTCACCAGATAGCTTCACAATGGAAATGCTTAAAGGGGAAGTATCAACTCCCTTTATTTTCCTGATGCTTTCAGGCCTGGTTATGATTGTAACCCTTATCGCATCAAAGAAAGCGAGGTCAGTGACTGAAACTGAAATAAATCTATCACGTCAGACAGAAGGCATTGAGCGATTCGGATCTTCCCTGTTGGCGAGGGCAATTGTAAGAAACTCCCTGAGATTCAATCGAAAACTCACCCAGAGAATACCAAATAGGCTCAGCCAAACCATCGAAAAAAGGTTTGTACAGAACGCACCCAATACCCATACTGATCCCAATGCACCTGCGTTTGATAAAATCAGGGCGTCTGTTAACCTGATGGTTGCCAGTATTTTAATAGCATTCGGAACTTCTCTGAAACTTCCACTTTCCACCACTTATGTGACTTTTATGGTTGCCATGGGTTCCTCGCTTGCCGACCGGGCATGGGACCGCGAAAGCGCTGTTTACCGGGTTTCTGGGGTCTTTGCTGTAATCGGCGGATGGTTCCTCACCGCTGTGATAGCCTTTAGCGTTTCTGCCCTGATAGCATGGTTGATTAGTGCCGGAGGTCTTCCAGTTATACTGGGTTTTATCGTTTTGGCAATTTTTATTATTTTCAGAACCCATATCATCTTTAAACGCAGAAATACTCCTGTCGCTGAGGAAGACGACCTCATAAACGAAAAGGACGAAGCAGATAAAGCCGCTGCCAAATGCCGTAAACAGGTAGTTTATACCATCCTTTCGGCCAACAAGATATATTCTATTGCCATGGATAGTTTTTCGCGCGACGATCGTGCACATATGCGGGAAGCCCTTGATATAAAAAATGAATTAAACAAAAAAACAAAAAAGCAGAAAAACAAAGTACTCGATACCATATCAAGAATGAAAAGGGTGGATGTCGACTCTGGTCACTTCTATGTGCAGGTTATTGATTACCAACGGGAAATGGCCCATTCACTCAATTTTATAACTGAGCCTCTTTGGGAACATCTCGAAAATCAGCATAAATCCTTTAATGCGGGCCAGGCAGAAGAAATTAAGAACCTGGTTACCGAATTGGATGAGTTTTACAACTTTGCCCTTCACCTGGTGAAGGAGAATAAATTCGACGGCCTTGAGGAACTGATAGCCAAACGGGTAAGAATTACCACCCTTTTGATTGAAATTGAAAAAACACAAATCAAGCGGATTAAAAACAACGAAGTAAATACCAGAAATTCTCTTCTGTTTTTCAATACTCTTGCTGAAACGAAAAACCTCTTGTTACACTCTATCAACCTGGTTAAAGCACACCGAGATTTTATCCTGGTCAATAAAAAGTGGAGCTGATTGATTATACAATAAAAAAAGCGGGGCTGAAATTGAATTTCGGCCCCGCTTTTTTTATCGCCTTTTTACGGCCATCTGATATTTTTTGGCTGCCTTTACTGCCTCCACTGAAAAGGGATCATTATGATACTGGTTGGATATGTACAAATCAGTCTGATCACAATAGTAAGGGCTCGCAGGAATACCGGATGTACCCGTAGGAATTACAGTCTTTGAAGCATCCCAGTTGCCGGTATCGTAGACATGCCGCTGCGATGCCCCGTTATTAACCTGGAAGGGATTGCCCAAAGGGTAATTATATGGACAAACCGTATGAAAACTTCCCGGAACAGCATACGGCCCACGGTTTAACTTCAACACCCTGTCTAATAGCTTGACGCTTCCCAGGGGATGTTTCAACGTAAGGCTGTTTAGCTTATTCCATTGCCAGCCAGTCATATCCTCACCCAATAATGACCTGAGTTCAGCTATGGCCTCCGTGAAAGAAAGGACAAGTATATCAGCGAACGTTTCAGTTTCGGCAGTCTGACGATTGTCTGGCCAGAGCGATTGCGGATTATCCATTATATTCAGGAGAAGATTTTCAGACATTATCTTATTGTCCATGAACAAGGCAAACAACTCCTCATCCAGGTCATCCTTGACAAGGTTTTCCAACAATTTACGGTAGAAAACCTCAAAAACCGGAGTCTCAGTACTGGTCAGCAACAATTGAAAATCCCAGTTCTTCAGGTTATCCAATGCCTCTTGTTCAGCCTCCGACCAATTATGCTTATCCTCAAGCAGCGGAAGAAAGCGAATAAGGAGCTTTTGGGCCAGCCTTGATTTAACGTCAGCATGCATCTGCTGAAAATCAGTCACCGACAAATGTTCCTTTTCCTCAAGCATTTCCCTTATTCTGTCTATACGGTTGGGAGGATGAAACCAGTAACTTATCGGGTAAGGATAACTTTCAGGAACAGTTTTGTTGTTGGCAGAGGAAACATATCCCCGTTCGGGATTAAATTCATAGGGAAGCTCTTCAAAAGGAACCAGGCCTGTCCAGTCGGATTCACTGGTATTTCCGGGATAAAGCCCGAAAATATTCCCATTGCGGACCGGAACTCCGGCACAGGTCTGCAAGCCGATATTACCCAAATGATCGGCATACACAATATTCTGACTCACTGCAACAAACGATTTTACGGCATTGCGGAAATCTTCCCAATTGTTTGCATGATTCAATTTATATACGGCTGATACTTCATCGCTCCATTCATTGCCCACCCAGCGCATGGAAACCACCGGGCCGGCCATGTTCTTAAACTGGCTGATGATGGGGCCCCTGTGGGTAAACCTTAAGGTTTTCCCGACATTTTCACCATCTTTTATTTTTATGGTCTCCCGGCTTATTTCCAGTTGGTGCCATTCACCATCAAGTAAATACATTGTTGAGTCATCATTGATCGTCTCGATGTAAAAATCCATGTCGTCGACCATTACGTTGGTCATTCCCCAGGCAATGGAGTCGTTGTGTCCAGAAATAATCCAGGGTTGTCCGGGCAAAACCACACCCGTGACGTTTAATTCCCCTTCAATAATATGGTGCATCTGGTACCAGATTCCGGGAATATTCAACCCCAGGTGCATATCGTTGGCAAGTAATGGCTTGCCGGTTGTGCTTTTTGCACCCGATACAGCCCAGTTGTTACTTCCATAAAATACCTCCGCCCCAACTTCACTAAGCCGGTTGGCAGCAGAAAGCAATGTATTTTGTGGCAAATCAGCCTTAAAATCAGGGAAAACAGGCGTTTTCTGACCTTCCAGATTGGGGATCAACTCCCTGGCCTGTTCTTCTCCGGCCAGCTGGCCGATTTGATACAGCAAAGCTTCATTTTCCCAGGGCATGGTAAGGTCCCACGCCATGTAGCCTATAAGATTCAGCGAATGAAAGGGCTCCCACGAATCGGGATGATAGCCCAGGATTTTAAACTCTGCCGGCAATGGATACTTTTGTATATAGAGATTGACTCCCTCTGAAAAAGCGACCAGCGCAGCCATTATCCGTGGATCAGCTTCCTTCAGGATTTTTTCTGACTTGGAAGTTATTCTTAACGCACGCATTAAAAGATCGGTATCCACCAGATCGCTACCAAAAATCTCCGATAACCTCCCCATGGTAGCCCTTCTTAAAATATCCATCTGCCACATGCGGTCCTGCGCCATTACAAATCCTACTGTCCGGTAAAGATCAGATTCATTTCCCGCAATGATATGCGGAATTGCAAAAGAGTCGCGGTAAACGGTCACTTCAGATTCAATACCGGGAAGATAAGCCGTGGCATTATAATCGGGAAGTGAGCCCTTCCTTAGAGTCGTGAGATAAAAATAAGCCGTAAATAGAAGCACAACAACTAACCCGGCAAAGATCCACAGAACATATTTTAAAACTTTCATACTCATTAGTCGATAGATTAATATACTAAATTAATTGTCAGCAATTTATAATTAAATTTTTAGATTATAACATATCGGTAAAAACACTATTTTCGTACCTGCAATTAAAAACTAATATTATGCAAAAAGTACTTTTGGTCCTGATATTGGCGATTTACGCGATGACCTCGTATGCGCAAAAGGCGGAGGATATCGAAGGGATTTGGTGGAACGATGAGAAAACCTCCAAAATAAAGGTGGAAAAGAAAGATGGTAAATTTATTGGTACCATAGTTTATACCATTCCGGAGAGATATGTCGATGGAAAACCGCCCATCGACGATAAAAATCCAGATCCGAAACTGAGAAGCAGGTCTGTTGTAGGGCTTCAGATTCTCAGCGGATTTGAATACAATACAGGCAAAAAAGAGTGGGCCAATGGGAAAATTTATGACCCTAAATCGGGAAAAACATATGACTGTTATGCATGGCTGGAGGGTGATGTATTGAAGCTGAAAGGCTTTGTTGCAGGTATCCGGTGGCTAGGCCGGGAATCGGAGTGGTATAAAACTACTCTGTGACCCTTGTTTATTGAAAATATCTTTAATAAATTTGCATGTTTGCCATTAGGTTGGCAACATCCTTCTTTCTGATTACAACTAACTACTTCAGAGAGCTGTCCAGATAAAGCGGACAGCTTTTTTTTATACTACTTATCCTGAAACCTGCACATCATAACCAGCCTCCCTGACCCTGCCGGCAATATATTCCAATTTTTGTAAGGAGACCTTTTCCAGGGTATTAACAGGGGTATCCCGTGCAATAGTATAAATCATAACCTGGCCGGGATCAATTTTTTTTATCACTTCAAGCCATGCACTGACTTCATGATCAGTTGAATTATCAATTAATTTTCCTTGCCAGGAACCCCTGACAAACATGGTTTGTATGATAACTCTTCCTTTAAAATCACAAAGCTGTGCTATCACTTTCTGAAGGTCAAACCTGCCTCTGGGTTTATCCAGCAGACGAACAGTCTCATCGAAGGCGGAGTCGAGTTTCTGAATATTATCGTCCACTTTCAGAAGTGCGTTAAAAACACTCTTACGGTGCAGGACAGATGCATTGGAAAGCACGGCAATTCTTGCAGCGGGTGCATATTGGTTACGAAGTTGAATGGTATCGTCAATTATGGTTTCAAACTCCCGGTGCAGCGTTGGTTCTCCGTTTCCTGCAAAAGTAATAACATCAGGAAGGAGATTGTCCAGTTGCATTTGCTGCAGTTTGGCTTCAAGCTTTTCCTTAACCTCCCGGCGGGAAGGCATATTCCCAATCTGCTGCTTTCCAAGGGGGGTCCATCCGCATTCACAATAAATGCAATCGAATGAGCAAACCTTTGAGTCTACAGGCAACAGGTTTATTCCCAGCGAAACCCCTAACCTGCGGCTGGTAACCGGTCCAAAAACAATTTCATTAAAAAGAAAAGTAGCCATAATTTTATCAAAAATGACAAAGTTAGAAAGTTTAGGGGAAAGTAAAAGGCAGGGTATGTGTCATAGAATGCAGACGAATTTAGCGGCAATGGGAAGGTGACGCTCACCTATCAGAAAAACCACTTCTAAATCGCACTGTAAATGGGAGAGGTACAATATTTTCACACCAATCTTTTTACCCTGGAATTTATTGAAAGCCGCTGATTTACGAGGTCAACACCTTCTATAAGCACCAGGCCGGGCCGCTTTCCAACTTCCAGTGTTCCCAATCTGTCTTCCATCTGTAAAGCCCTGGCTCCATTGAGGCATGCCCAGTTAAGCATTTCCTCCAGTTGCAGGCCGGGAACATATTGCTGGAGCGTTATCAATTCGGCCAGTACTGAAAGTTGGTGGTTTGATGCCAGGCTGTCTGTTCCAATGCAGATGTTCATACTTTCCGATCTGAAAAGTTCAACCGGAGGCATACCATTCCCAATAAACAGATTCGAGTTGGGACAAAGAACCAGGAAAGTATCTTCAAGGCTACGGTGTTGCTTGAGCAAAGTAATGTCGGAGAGGGTGGAAAAAACATTGTGAACCAGGAGTAATTTCTTATTTGAGGAAATCTTTGGCAACACCGACTCGAGGGCACTTTTACCCGTGGGTTGCCACTGGGAGGTGTCAATTCCCAGATTATCGCGAATATGAAATAAAAGGGGCCCTCCTCCTGACCTGAAAAATTCGTTTTCGGCATGACTCTCCTGGTTGTGCATTGAAATAATGCTGCTCATGTGATCGCCGAGCCGCCCGATCTCGTGAAACAATGTATCCGAAACAGAATAGGGTGAATGGGGTACAATGGATGCGGGCAACCCTTCGCCGTTAAAGCGGGACCATACCCTGAGGGCAATTTCCATGGCCCTTGGAGCACGTGAAGGATGAAAACCAAAAGTTTCCACAAAAGTGAAGTAGCTGACCTGACTGTTCTGCTTTACTTCAGCCGTAAGGGCAGAGTTTGAAACATCCCCAACAGCAGAAATGCCCATTCTGAACATATCCCGGTCGGCCTGTTTCGCGCACTTTTCCATTTCTTCCGGTGCAAAATCTCTCAAGCTGTTTATCCCGGATAAAAACCCGGCCATCCCCGCCTGTTCATTAATTTTCCCTTTGAGGTGCGAAAATTCGAGGTGGCAATGTGCATTGACAAAACCGGGAGCGATAATCCCGCTATGGTGCTCCAGCCGTTCCATTTCCCTGAGCGCCCCTTCTGTATCGGCAATGTCAACAATTTGACCATTTTCATCCACCGATACAATTCCATTTTTCAGGGGTGGGGTATGAAGGGTATACACCCATGATGCCGAAAACTTTCTGATCATGGGTTATTGGGGGGTTCCAATATCAACAGGCTGTTGTTGCAATTTAAGCTGATCCTGTTCCATCTCGTTGAGTTTATTGAGTACCCTTGAATAGATTTTTTCAAATTCCTTTGGAAGGCTGGAGTAATAAATAAGGGATTGTTCGAAAGTAGAATCTGCAACTTTGTGTTTTTTAAGAATAGAATAGTAAAAATCAGCCTCCGTAAACTGGATAATCTGTTCTGTAGAATAAAGCCTGTTTTGAAATACCGACTCAGCGATATGCATATCGGTGAGCATATCGACCATTCGATCACGGGGAACCAGCTTTTTAGGTTTTGGTACCACCGCCTTTTCGCAGGCCGAAACAACAAAAAACAGGGACAGCAATACCAACAAATATTTCCTGAAACAGAACATCCTCTTATTGATTAATTCAGCTGTAAAATTACAAATATTTCTTTGGGTTTGCCATATCCTTATCATTGCAAGGCATGTTAATCAGATTGATTACTCCCTGGAATATGAAAAGTTCAGGAATGCGTTTACTATTTGAAAAGTTTTTTAAAGATCTCTTCGACACGGCCCACCTTAACCACTTCAATATCCAGCCCCTTTGAATCGTAACCTTTGCTGTGCCGCGGTATGTAAATCATTTTGAACCCCAGGCGGGCTGCTTCAGAAATCCTTTGGTCAATGCGGCTTACAGCCCTGATCTCGCCGGTAAGGCCAACCTCGCCGGCAAAGCAGCTTTGGTGTCCGATGGCCATATCGAGATTAGAGGAAAGGATTGCCACCAATACAGCCAGATCGGTAGCGGGATCATTTATACGGAGCCCTCCGGCCACATTCAGGAACACATCTTTTGCTATCAGCCTGAAACCAGCCCGTTTTTCGAGGACTGCAAGCAACATATTGAGTCGACGGAGGTCGAAACCCGTGGACGATCTCTGGGGGGTTCCATAGGCTGCAGAGCTTACCAGCGCCTGGATTTCGAGCAGAAATGGCCTGACACCTTCTATGGTTGATGCAATAGCGGTTCCGCTGACACTATCCGTACCATGAGGTATGAGGTGTTCAGAGGGATTGGTGATTTCATGGAGTCCACTCTGGCGCATTTCAAAAATACCCAGCTCCGAAGTAGAACCAAACCTGTTTTTGGCAGCGCGCAAAATCCGGTACATATTCTGGGTGTCCCCCTCAAACTGTATTACGGTGTCAACGATGTGCTCAAGTACTTTGGGGCCAGCCAGGCTTCCCTCCTTGTTGATGTGACCGATCAGCAAAACCGCCACATGGTTTTTTTTGGCGTATTTAAGAATAGCCGTGGCACATTCCCTCACCTGAACCACCGAGCCTGGCGAAGACTCTATAAGTTCGGTAGATACAGTCTGTATGGAATCCACCACGAGGATATCAGGCTTTTCCCTTTCAGCATGGGCCAGCAGCATTTCAAGGGAGGTTTCAGAAATAAACAGGCAATCGCTGCTGTTCATCTTTAAACGTTGTGCCCTCAGTTTTATCTGATGTAAACTCTCCTCCCCGGAGGCGTACAATATTTTTTTTCCCTTCAGTGAAAGTGAAAACTGAAGTACCAGGGTTGATTTGCCGATACCAGGTTCACCGCCAATAAGCACCACCGACCCGGGAACCAGTCCGCCACCCAGCACACGGTTAAACTCGCCTATTCCAACATTAATGCGTTCCTGGTTGGCACCGGATACTTCATCAAGCAACATAGGACGGGAGTCTCCGGACAATACCATGGCGGGGGCACCTTTTTTGGATGTGGCCACAACCTCTTCCACATAGGAATTCCATTCTCCGCAAGATGGGCATTTTCCTACCCACTTAGGAGAGCTGGCACCACAGTTCTGGCATAAAAATACGGTTCTGACTTTGTTCATGGTTGCTGCAGCCTGATCCTTTCCAGTATGTCAGAGGTTGAATATCCGGGAACAATATCGATGGTTACCACTTTCCCCCCATTAGCCATAACCACTTCGTGCCCGGCAATTTCGTGTATGGCATAGTCGCTGCCCTTAACAAGTATATCAGGAAGAACGTCGCTGATTAATCCTTCCGGGGTATCCTCCGTAAAAATCACAACTGCATCAACAAAAAAAATTGAGGCAAGCAAAAACGCCCTGGATTCTTCATCTATCAGAGGTCTTCCAATACCTTTCAGCCTTGCTACCGAATCATCGCTGTTGAGACCCACAATAAGGCGGTCACCCAAATTGGCCGCTTTTGCCAGGGAATCAATGTGCCCCCGGTGCACAAGGTCGAAACAGCCATTGGTAAAGATTACCTTGTCGCCACTGCTTTTCCACCGGTTTAAAACCTCCGAAAAAGCAATGTAGTCAGGAAAGATCTTTTCTTTGATGATGTCAATATTATTCATGCTAAAAGTTTTGGATAAAAATAAAGAAACCTCACCGCTTTATGAAGAGATGAGGCTGATATATTTAAATGTTTTTTCACGGTAACCGGTTGGTTTCCGTATCTGGAAAAACCAGCCATGGTTTAAAACTTTTTGCCTCTTCAAACTCCATCCCGGCATATGAAATAATGATGACAACATCGCCAACGGCCACTTTCCGGGCGGCCGGGCCATTTAAACAAATTATTCCTGAATTGCGTTCACCTTTAATAACATAAGTTTCGAGGCGTTCGCCATTATTAATGTTTACCACCTGTACCTTTTCATTTTCTATGATGTTGGCAGCATCCATCAACTCTTCGTCGATGGTGATACTTCCAACATATTGAAGATTGGCTTCGGTAACCGTAACCTTATGAATTTTAGATTTACAAACCTCTATAAACATTATCAAAGTTTTAATTGAAAACCAAGTTATCTATCAGTCTTA
>CAYMXK010000123.1:0-11643 GCA_964393915.1 uncultured Prolixibacteraceae bacterium | reverse complement strand
AGAATTTTGCTATCGATATTTTTATAATCAGAAGAAGTATCCGGAAAATTTGAGCCTATATCGCCAAGTTTAGCGGCTCCGAGCAGCGCGTCACAAATTGCATGAATCAAAACATCGCCGTCAGAATGGGCTACCGTACCTTTATCGTGTGGTATAAGAATTCCGCCCAGCCATAAAGTTTCGCCCTCTGCAAGAGCGTGTACATCAAACCCGTAACCTATCCTGACATTCATTATCACCTTTGACTTCCAAAAGCATCCACATCGAACGAAAGGGTAAACCTCAGCGTATTTTCAAGAGGATGATTCCGCACTACTGGAAGCAAATATGCAAAGTCAAGTGCAAATACATTGAGTTTCAAACCAGCACCTGCGGTCATAAATTTCCGGTTGCCTTTATTTTCATGTTCCCAGAAGTAACCGGCTCTCAAGGCAAACTGATTGTTGTACCAGTACTCAACCCCTAATGATAAGGTTACCTCCTGCAATTCCTCCTGAAAACCTCCCGGCGCATCAGTAAAAGAAGTAAATATACCTTCAACAACCGATTTGTCAGAATTGATTCCTCCGGGATAAATAACGTCCCCTGTGTCGTAGGTGGTTGTATCTTTCGGTGGAGTAGGAACCAAAAGCTTATTGATATCTGCAGTGAACGTAAATGTGTTGTAGTCGTCAAGTTCGCTGGTGTAAGCCAAACCAAGTTTCATGTTGGTCGGGATAAAATCTTTTATCTCGCCATCGGTGTATGAAATTTTTGCACCAATATTCTGGATATTAATACCTGCTGAAAAAACATTGGTCTGGCGGCGAGATGTAAACTCATTTCTGTAAAAAAATGCCACGTCGGCCGCATAGGAATTACCGGCACGTGATTCGACCCCATTAATAAGCTGGCCTCCTGTAAGATCGGAGCGAATATAACGTATAGCCACCGCTCCTGAAAAATAATCAGAAAGCAACCGGGTATAAGCCAGGTCAATGGCAAACTCATTGGGGTTCTGTTGCCCCTGGTAACTGGCAAACTCATCATAAAAAATAATATCGCCCAGAGAAAAATAACGCAGGGAGGAGCTCAATATCTGGAATTCATCCAGCTTTTTATAACCAACCAGATAGGCCAGGTTAATATCGTTTACCAATGCCCTCAACCAGGGTGAATAAGAAAGTGAAACTCCCATATCGCTTTCGATAAAGGCATATTTGGCGGGATTCCAATGCTGGGCATTTACGTCGGGAGAGGTACCTACCCCGGCATCACCCATGCCTGCAGCCCTTGAATCGGGAGCAATGGTTAAAAAAGGAACCGCCGTTGTTATCACGTTGGCACCGCTCAGCGTTGCCTGAGCCATAGCATAATTCGAGGAGAATAGAATTAGCAAACTTATTACTGATAACCTGATTATTTTCTGCATAACTGTTTTTTTCATCAAAGCGTGCAAAGATAAAGTTTTATTTATTCTGAATAAAAGCATTAAACTCCAAACGGTTGAAAGGTTAAAAAATTATTATTATAAAAAAAATTAATTGCCAATCAGCAATTTACCACTTTTTGTGGCCAACTGTCCCTGACCGGAGCGGATTGAAATGCGGTAAGGATAAATCCCACTACGGAGGTTTGATCCCCGTTCAGACAGATCCCATCTTACAGGTCCACTGGTTTTGCCACTGGAAGTATTGGTTATTTGCATCATGTCTATCCTCTTCCCGGTGATATCGAATATTTCAATCAATGTTTGAAAAGTGGCATCGGGCTGGTTATGGGAGAATGTGAAATAGGTATAGTCCGACACCGGATTGGGGTAGTTGGTAACCGTCTCAATATAAAACTCGCCGGTGACAACAAAAGTAATTTCAGCTTCGGTCGAATTGTTGGCTACGTCCCAAACTTTGATTTTCAACGAATGCTCTCCCAAAGGGAGGTCTCTGAAAGGAAACTCTATGGTACCGCGCTTATAGTCACCAATGGCCGCACGGTAATAATCATTCAGGACATACACCTGAGAATAATCATCATTAAGAATTGCCGTTATATCGTGCCCTATTCCTGAGCCAACTGTATTGATCCCATTTTCGTCGAAAATATGAGCAATTAAAAGAGGATTTCTTCCTGTCTCCCCGCCATCCTTAAAAGATGTATCATCCATATAGAGCTGCACGTCGGGACCTTTGTTATCTGTAACCTGGGATGCTGAACTGCCGCCAATATAAAAACCTTCAAATGCCCCATTGGCGTCGTCTGTTCCATTTGTTGCGTAATAAATTATTTTACCCTCGCCAATTTTATAGGATATGTCTTTCGGAATAACAAAACTGAAAGAAAATTCCCCGTTAACAACATTTGCCAGACCTTTATATATAACGTTGTTCTGAACTTTATAGGTAACCTGTGCCTGTCCATTGTTTCCCAGAGTCCGCATCATCTGGGCCTTATCATATACCACAGGGATTATGGTTCCATTAAAGCCTGTAAGTTTATTTCCGAAATTATCGTTAACCTGGCCAGTGATGCTGACCTTGCTTAAAGCACTCAACGTATCGGCAGAGAGGCCTGCAACCACCCCATTTACGGTTTTGGTATCAACCTGGTAACGGGGATAAGATAAACGCAGTGCAGGATCTGCCATAAGGGTAAAATTCCTTTTGTTAAGTGTATTGATGGTATTAATTTTAGCCAGGCGCATAACATCTCCCATACGAAGATTTTCGCCATTATTGTCTTTTTCAAATACAAACTTGTAGAAGTTCCGGCTTAGGAGGAAGTTGGAGTATGCATATACCACCCTGGTAGTTGAAAACAATCCGATACCGCCACCATTGGGATTCAGTAATATATACTCTCCCGCAGAATTCTCATTGGAGTCGAATCGGCTGAATTCGCAGGTTGCGGTAACAAAAATTGGGAGCTTTGTGGAATTTGTCCAGGAATTGATTGTTGAAACATCCAGAACCCGCTCCTCTGCCAAAAAACGGTCGTTGGCATGTCCCACATAATTCAGTACAAGTACTCCTTCCTTTACCCGCTGGTTAATGGCATCCGTAACTCCAGGATACCGCTTGCCCGCAGGAGTGGAAGATACAGGATATGCATCGAAATATACTTTCTCTGTCTGAAATTCCCGGTGAGCGGCATTCACGATATTGGCAAGACTTTCGGAGTCGCTCATGTGAAGGCCGTTATCTCCATCATCACCAATAAAGCACACAATGTTGCGCCATGGACCCAGGGATTCGGGTGAATAATAATTTAAAATCTTACGTGCCACAATCTCTGCCTCGTAACGGGTAGAAACCGGCAACCGACCGATCCCAAGGTCAACTGTACCGCTATATACGCTCTCTCCCTGGTCGAGGATTACAAAATAATCGTCAGAAACAAACGACGAGGTGGGCACCAGCGAATTATCGGACTGAAAGGTAGGAAAAAATGCACGGTTTGTTCCGAGGATATTACGGTTATCATAACTACCGTCACCCACCAGCATAACATACTTTATCTTTTTGCTCCGGTCATAAAACATCCTGATGAAGTTACGGATGGCAGTGGCATCGGGAATCCCGGAACCGAACTCATTGTAAACCTGGGTTGTGGTTATGACTTCTACCGTCATGCCATCATAATTCCGGTGAAAACCGGCAATCGCTTCAGATGCGTTGATGAAGTCAGGATGTGTTATAATTAAGAAATCAGGCACATCCAATGCGTGCAGGTTTTGATTTTGGACATCACCTACCAGATCAGGCTCAGGGAAGGTTCCATTGGGCTTAAAAACAACATACTCACGCAAGGCGGTCGCAGGCCGGGTAAAAACAAGCTGACTTCCTTGCAACGTTGCCGGAACCTCAAATACCGAATGTGGATCTGTGAGATCAAATACTCTGGCACCGGCAGCGGCAGCCTCAATCTGGAATTTTGCCACACTTACCGGACCCAAATTCTCTGTATCCCTGAAATATAGTTCATCTCCATTCATGCGTAATTGCCTGCGCCAGTTGACTGTAATATAGTCGAGCCATGCATTTGACAAATTATTTCCGGCAGCATACGACAGGCTAAAGTCCAGTTTATTGCCCTGAATGGCAGCGCTGTATAAACGGCGTTTCTCGTCAGCATGGAGCGAGGTCTCATCATCCGTATTTACCGGACTGAATCCAATGCTGGTCTGTTTTGCACCATTGATGGTAACGTCAAGAAACGATGCGCCGGAAGAACGGCCTGCCGAATTGATTAGAATCTGAGCCTGCCTTTCCGGAAGAGGATCGGGAGCAGTTACAGAAATGACCCTGCTGGTGCCTCTCAGGAAATTTTCGCCCATCCACTGCTTGCCGGACCGCAAAAGGTTGGAAAGCTCAGACTCGTGGTGTGCATAATCATCAAAAGAGACTACGGTATGTGTGGGATTTAAATCAGTTTCATTCACTTTCGCAACGACATGGGCTGAATTGCCCTGCTGACTAAGAAAATAAAAACTTTCGCGGGCATATACATTTAATGAGTGCCGGAATGTTTTGGTGGCTGGTTCCCATTTCCAGGCGATATTCCCGGTCGCATAAAAAAACAGGCAGTCCTTACCGGAAGCATCCTTACCATGCCATGTGCGGTTTTTCAACAGATCATCCACGGGTAATGTATCCAATGACTCAGCAAGCTGGTAACCACCATGCCCATATACATTAACCTGTGCCGGAGATGTAAATCCCCAAGTAGTAAGCTTTTCATAAGGAATCTTATAAATCCCCCTTTTCGATGTTTTGATTTTTACCCACTTATCGTTGGCAAGCAAGGATGACGTCTTCCAGCTGACTTCCGTGGTCTGAGCCAAAAGTTGAGAACCAGATGACTTTACAAGCTCAAATTTTTCAAGCATGAAAATCTGGCCTTCCTTTTTAATCAATGGCACAAAACTCACATCCGCATAATGCTGCTCGCTCGACTTTTTGTAACTTACGTTCAAATAAATGGTTTCACTCAGGCCTTCCAAATTGATCTGGCTTTGGTCACCTTCCCATTTACGGTATACGGGATGGTTAATTTCAAAATGAACTGCCCTATTGTCTTCGAGTGTAAATTGCTGATGGAAAATGGGAAAGAATGGCTCCTGGTCGGGATACACAGCACCTGTAAAGCCAAATACGGTCAACTTTTCCACTGAAAATGGAAAGTCTGTATTGTCCAGCCAGGAAATCACATGGCTCGTTCTGAAGGAATCACTGCCTCTGAAAGCCAGACTAATTGCTATTATAAATATTATAAGGTACCTATACATCGACAAAACTTTAAATTAGTTGAACGAATTATTGGGTTGAATATTGCAAAATCACTAAATTGGCCCCCTCATTCGTTTACTGCCAAAATGCAAATTTATCAGGAAATGATATCCGGATGAAGAAATTATCAAAAATCTGGGCAATAATGGATGAATGAAATAGTTATATTTGCAACACATTAAAATGAATAATTGATAATACCATGAATATGAAGCTCAAACTTCTCGTATTCCTGCTCTCAGCTGTTGTTTTATCGGGATGCAATTTATTTAATCGTTCTGCGAAAAAGCAAACCTCCCGTACAACTGGTTGGACTTACAATGACCCGGATACCGGCAACATACCTTATATCTCAGGATATCAGCAGGAAGCTGGCCCAGGGCTGGTTTTCATTGAAGGGGGTACATTTACAATGGGCCGTGTGGAAGAAGATGTTATGTCGAAATGGGACAATACCCCCCGAAGGATTACGGTAGCCTCCTTTTACATGGATGAGGCAGAAGTATCCAATCAGGATTACCGCGAGTATGTCTTTTGGCTTAGCCGTGTATACCCAAACGACCGGGATAAAATAAACTCTGCCCTTCCTGACACTTTACAGTGGCGAGAAGCCCTTGCCTACAATGAACCATACATTCAGAACTACTTCAGACATCCTGCCTACAGCGATTATCCGGTAGTAGGAATAAACTGGAGACAGGCTGATGCTTATTGCTCCTGGCGAACAGACAGGGTAAACGAACAGATTCTGGTATCAAAGGGTATAATCACACATGACCTGGATCAGGGTGGCCAAAATGTGTTTACCACCGATACCTATCTGGCTGGCATGTTCGAGGGAACTGCCGGCGACAGGCCGCAGCAGGGAGCCGATGGCACTGTAAAGCCTGTCCGCTGGGAAGATGGAATTCTGCTGCCCAAATACAGACTTCCCACCGAAGCCGAATGGGAATATGCTGCTTTAGGACTGATTGGCAACACAGAGGGGGAATTGCTGGCCGACAGAAAAATGTATCCATGGAACGGAGCTCATCTGCGCGTAGATTCAAGAAAAAACAAAGGCCGCATGCAGACCAACTTTACCCGTGGCAGGGGTGACCTAATGGGTATTGCCGGCGCACTCAACGACAACGCCGATATCGCTGCCCCCGTAACATCATATTTGCCCAATGATTTTGGACTATATTGTATGGCTGGCAACGTCAACGAATGGGTATTCGATGTATATCGCCCGTTAAGTTTCAGAGACATGGCCGAATTCCAGCCTGTGCGGGGAAATATCTTTACTGTGCCACGCCGCGATGGCAACGGAGATTTTCAGAGAAACCAGTACGGTGAAATGGTTTATGATACCATTGCTGACTACCGGAACTTCATGGATGGGGACCCAAATTCACAAATGATCGAGGGAAACAATTGGCTGGATGTTCAGGAAAATAATACCGAGGACATGTACATTCAGGATGACAGGCAGGGATTTTTCTCCTCTTTGATTGGGGATGATGTCAGAGTATACAAGGGCGGATCCTGGAAAGACCGTCCATACTGGCTGACTCCCGGCTCCAGACGATATCTGCAGGAGGAACAGTCCCAAAACGATCTGGGATTCCGCTGCGCAATGACCCGGGTGGGAAGTCCTGGCGGATTCTAAGCTTACGGTAAACCATCTCCTCAGTAAATTTGATGATATGTCAATAATACAAAGGCCTCATTTTTCGGAATGAGGCCTTTATTTTATAAATCCAAGCCTATATTTGCCCTTCCAAAATCAACTCACATCAAAATGACGACGGAACAACTATATGATATTTTTCTCGCAAATCCGCTGATTACCACAGACAGCAGGCAAATCACAGCCGGATGCATTTTCTTCGCACTCAGGGGAGCCCATTTTAACGGGAATCTCTATGCCAGTGGTGCACTGGAATCAGGTGCATCCTATGCCGTCATCGATGAACCACAGAACTCTGGTGACGAAAGGTTGATTGTTGTCGATGATGTTTTGGAAACCCTTCAGCAATTGGCTGCCCACCACAGGAAACAACTGGGAATACCCATTGTGGCCATTACCGGCAGCAACGGAAAAACAACCACTAAGGAACTAACCGCCAATGTTCTGAAACAGAAATACAATGCGGAGTTTACCAGGGGAAATCTTAACAACCACATCGGGGTTCCATTGACCTTGCTCTCCTTTACAGATGCCACTGAGATCGGCGTAGTCGAAATGGGGGCCAATCACCCCGGAGAGATCGGCTTTTTGTGCGAAATTGCCCGGCCTGATTTTGGGATCATTACCAACGTCGGGAAAGCACATCTTGAAGGATTCGGGAGCCTTGAGGGTGTAATCAATGCAAAAAGTGAAATGTACCGGTACCTTGAAAAAACCGGCGGAACAATTTTTATTAACGCCGGAAATCCTTACCTGACAGATGCCGCAGGTACGGCCCTGAAAAAAATAACTTATGGAACCTCAGAAGGCTGCTGGTTACGCGGAGAAGCTATTGATTCCCCCCCGTTCCTGAACCTTCGGATTTGGTTTCCTTCAGGAATTCTATACTTTAACACACGCCTCACTGGTGCCTACAATCTCGAGAATGTGCTTGCTGCCGCAGCTATTGGAAAACATTTCGGAGTAGATCCGTTACTGATTAAACAGGGTGTTGAAAAATACACCCCGTCAAATAACCGTTCGCAATTTTTTCACACAGGCAGTAACCAAGTAATAATGGATGCCTACAATGCTAATCCAACCAGCATGCAGGCATCCATCAGTAATTTATTATCCCAAAAATTCCCATCCAAAGTGGCAATTCTCGGAGATATGCTCGAATTGGGAGAATACTCAGGAACTGAACACCAGAGAATAGTTGACCTTTTACCTGCGGACTGTTCTGTTTCCGTTATTCTTGTCGGCAAGCTTTTTGGAAGTACTAGTCACCCTGAACATTTTCAAACATTCGAAAATGCATCTGAAGTTAAGGAATACCTATCCAAAATCCAATTTCAAAACAGCCTTATCCTCATTAAAGGGTCAAGAGGAATAGGTCTTGAAAAAATTATTGAGGGATTATCTTAATTGAGTGGTTTTTCAACTTTCAGTACGTCAGCAATTGCCTTTTCGAAAGAAGGTTTCGGGAGTGCTCCCATTGCCATTTGCGGCTGGCCGTCAACAGGAACAAACAACAATGAAGGAATACTCTGAATTCCAAACATACCGGCCAACTCCTGCTGATCTTCCGTATCCACTTTGTATATGACAATCTTATCACCGTATTCCTTCTGCAGTTCCTCCAGTACAGGAGCTACCATTTTGCAGGGTCCACACCAATCAGCGTAAAAATCAATCATACAGGGAACTGATCCTTCATATTTCCAATCCTTATTTTCTTCCCAGTTGAAAACCTTCTCTTTAAAAGTCTCTTTTGTTAAATGCTCTAACATGGCTTCACATTTTAAATTTATATATCTATATATCTGTATATTTCAATACAATTATAATACCAAACCACTAACCCTGTAAATCTACCACAATAAAAGCGAATTTATTGTAATTTTGTCACAGTTTTGGAAAATTTGTCAGCACAATATATTAATAAAAACATTACCGTGATCGTAATATTCAGCGAAATTCTTGACCAACCCATATTCAGGACCATAGGGCAGGCGGCCGATGACAGCGCCCAGCCCGTTTTTTTAATCGGCGGATACGTCAGGGATGTCCTGCTGCAAAGGCCTACTACAGATATTGACATTATGACGGTAGGGAGTGGTATCGGCCTTGCAGAAAAGGTAGCCTCTGCACTTGGGCTCCGTTCGAGAATCTCAGTGTTTAAAAATTTCGGGACTGCCATGCTAAAATACAATGATCTCGACATTGAGTTTGTGGGAGCCCGTAAAGAGTCCTACCAGAGAAATTCACGAAAGCCGGTAGTTGAAAATGGAACACTGGAGGATGATCAGCAAAGGAGAGATTTCACTATCAATGCAATGGCTGTGAGCCTGAATAAGGAGAGCTACGGTGATTTAATTGATCCGTTCGAAGGAATCAGGGACCTCGACCGGGGCATAATCCGCACCCCACTTGATCCCGACATTACGTTCTCGGATGATCCCCTGCGGATGATGCGGGCTATCAGATTTGCCACTCAGCTTAACTTTACGATTTCAGATGAAACCCTTGTTTCTATCTCGAGAAACAAAGAACGCATTGGGATTGTATCACCGGAAAGAGTTGCCGATGAGCTTAATAAAATCATCATGACACCAAAACCGTCCCGGGGCTTTATGCTTTTAGAGGAAACCGGTCTTTTAAAACTGATATTCCCTGAACTGGACAGGATGAAAGGCGTTGACAGCGTTAACGGTATCGGGCACAAGGACAACTTCTACCATACACTTAAGGTACTTGACCAACTGGCTCCCAAAAGTGAAAATCTCTGGCTGCGCTGGACCGCCCTTTTGCATGATATTGCCAAACCAAATACAAAAAAATTCGTGGAAGGCACCGGCTGGACCTTTTATGCACACAATTATATTGGTGCAAAAATGATACCCGCCATTTTCAGAAAAATGAAACTGCCGATGAACGAGAAGATGAAGTATATCCAGAAGCTGGTGGAACTGCACATGCGCCCCATTGCCCTTATTGAAGAAGAGGTAACTGACTCCGCTCTGCGCCGGTTACTTTTTGATGCCGGTGACGATATAGATGACCTGATGACCCTTTGTGAAGCAGATATTACGTCAAAGAACGCGGAAAAAGTGAGGCGTCATCTCGAGAATTTTAATCTTGTCAGGCAAAAACTGAAAGAGATTGATGAAAAGGACTCCATCCGGAATTTCCAACCGCCGGTTACGGGAGAAGAAATTATGGCGACCTTTAAAATACCTCCCGGCCGCGAAGTCGGTATAATAAAAAGTGCAATTAAGGAGGCTATTCTGGATGGAGAAATAGGGAACAACTATGAAGAAGCCTATCAGTTGATGCTTATAAAAGCGTCAGAGATAGGACTTACTCCATCTGACTCAGAATAAGCAGAACAGGCAAATGGTCGCTGTAGCCACCTGTATACTTATACCCCTCATAAGTCCTGAAAAGCTTTCGGCCCGTATACCGCTCATCCTTTTGGAACAGAAAAGGAGCTTCAAGTATCACCGCATCAGATGGGGTGGCGTATAATTGGCGCCCGTTAGTCCCTAACAAACTGCCACTTATGATAATCTGGTCGAAGATATTCCACATGGACTGGTGCTTTAGTGTACCCTTACCTTCCTTTTGCCACCCATAACTGAGATTATAGAGCTGTAATGGATCATTCCCGGGAGAAAGAGAGGCCTGTAAAAAAGTGGTCATGCTGTCATCTTCGGGTTGATCGTTAAAATCTCCCATAATTATGATGGCTGGATTCCGGTGTGATTTCTGCAGCTTTACTACCTCACTGAATAGCCGTGTTGCTGCCCTTTGCCTTGACCTCCGGGTTTCCATAAGTCCACCGTAACGGGAAGGCCAATGGTTAAAATAGAGGTGCAAAGTATCAAGACCTGCAAGAATGCCGGAAACGTACAATATTTCGCGGGTTGCCGGCACTGGTTTGTTCTCGGCAACCGGAGAGAAGTAATTATATGAAAGAGGTTGAAAAACATCCTCCCTGTAGATTGCAGCAACATCAATGCCCCGACCATCGGGAGAATTTTTATGAATAATTTTATATTTCCAGTTTCGGATGACAGGATGATTTACCAAACGTTCAAGCACATACTGGTTTTCGATTTCACATAAACCTATGATGGCCGGGGGTTCCCACTGGCCGGTATTGGCAATTACCTTGGAAATATTATTGAGCTTTACATTCAAACGGTAGCTGTTCCATCGTCTTTCGCCATTTGGCAGATACTCCTCGTCCGTTATCAACGGGTCATCTTCCGTATCAAACAAATTCTCTACATTATAAAACATCACAGAAAGAGATTTATTCCCGTTTTGAGCAACAGACGGGAAGTACAGGAAGGAGAGCAGGAGGATTAACAGATGAGGGTGCGATGTCATTGCGATGGCTTTTTTTCTACCCGTTCGTAGGCTCCCAGATCAGGAGCATCGTCAATAGTGCGGTCAATTCCCTTCAGGTCGAAAGGAAATAGCTTGGAGTAAACGGCGCTTCCCCTGTCTTTTGCAGGAGAAAGGGTATCAAGCTGAAAATCAAGCTTTTTAAAAGGATCCATAAATTTGGGGTCGAAATCTTTCCCCTTCCAGATATTGTTATACCGGTTGCGGTCTGTTATATTAAAGGTATCCGGAATCTGAATAATGCAATGGTCAAAATAATAGTTGAACTGGTTATCAGGCTGCTGTCCTAGTTCAAGTTCAGAAGGATTATTG
>CAYMXK010000122.1:8188-11656 GCA_964393915.1 uncultured Prolixibacteraceae bacterium | reverse complement strand
CGGGCAGGCTTGCCAGTTCCGGAGACAGTTCAGTTTAAAAGCCTGAATACAGTTATCGATGACGAAACGGATGTACACAGGGAACATCTTAGTTTTGCCTTTATGTCATGGCAGCGGGCCCTCAGGGACACAAGGTTTAAATTAATTGAGTACTGTGTGGATGGGAGCCGTTTTACCCAATTGTTCGATCTGGAGAAAGATCCAGGTGAATTGAAAAATCTGGCAGGGAGCCGGGAGTATGACCAGCAGTTAAATAAAATGAGGACCATACTCGAATTGGAAAGGGTGAAGCTGAATGATGGAAATACACCATTTGAATTTACCCGGAAGCAGGGCGAAGAATTCTGGAATACATACAATTCTGTTGAAAAATCTGGATTTCCAAAGTTTAATTTTCAAAATTGAGTCAAATATGGTCGCTATTAAATATGCCATCTTGCCATCTTGCTTTACTGCCACCAAGACACCAAGGCACGAAGAAACACAAAGAGAGTGATATTGACCATAGGATATGATTGTCAGGTTTGAAGAATGAAAATAAAAACTATAAAAGCTGAAGAATTATGAAAACAGTATGGAAAGGTGCATTTATTAAGGAGTTTTTAATTTTAGGAATTATTGGTTTTTATTCCTGCTCCGACGCATCAAAAAAGGAAGAAAACCTGAAAATCTGGTATGATCAGCCGGCCAGGGTAATTGAAAATGAAAAAAACAGCAACCAGCGCGAGTGGCTCAAGGCGCTGCCACTCGGAAACGGTTCGCTCGGTTTGATGGTATTTGGAGATGTGAACAGGGAACGCATTCAACTCAACGAGGAAACCATGTGGTCGGGAAGTGTTACTGAAAGTGATAATCCTGATGCGCATAAAGCGTTGCAAGAGATCCGTAATCTGCTTTTTGAAGGCAAATACAGAGAGGCGACCGAACTTACCAATGCGACACAAATATGCCTTGGAGTGGGATCCCGTCCATTTGGCCCTTACGGGAGTTTTCAGACTTTGGGAGAGTTGTGGATTGATACCGGTAAAGATTCTGATTATCAGAATTATAACCGCGAACTTGACCTGAACGATGCTGTTGTGAGGGTCAGTTATACCCAGAATGAGGTTAATTACTCCCGTGAAATTTTTTCCAGTTACCCTGACCAGACAATGGTTGCCCGTTTTACGGCAGATAAGCCCGGAATGATCTCTTTTACCTGTAAAATGAACAGACCGGAACGTTTTATAAATTATTCTGAAAATGACCAGCTTGTAATGACGGGAGCTTTACCCGACGGGAAGGGTGGGGACGGACTGCGATACATGTCGCGGTTAAAGGCGGTGAACAAAAACGGCACAGTATCCTATACCGATTCTACAATATTTATAGATGGTGCAGACGAAGTAATTTTATTCCTGACAGCATCCACGGATTATCTTCTGAAATATCCGGAGTACAAAGGGCGAGACTATGAAAGTATTACTGCAAACACTATCGAAAAAGCAGTACAGAGATCATACAGCGATTTGCTGAAAAGGCATCTGGATGAATATCGCCCCTATTTTGAAAGGGTAAATTTTGATCTAACGGCAGGTCCGATTGAAAAGATCCCAACCGATGTGAGAATAAAGAATTTCAAAGAAACCCAAGCAGATCCCCACCTTGTGGAATTGGCCTTTCAATATGGACGTTACCTGCTCATCGCTTCTTCACGCCCCGGAACAATGCCTGCCAATCTGCAGGGAATCTGGGCCGATGGGATTCGTTGTCCGTGGAATGGTGATTACCATACCGACATTAACATACAAATGAATTACTGGCCTTCCGGGGTTACTAATCTTTCTGAATTTCAGCTTCCCATGTTCGACTTAATTGAATCACTGGTCAAACCAGGGGAAAAAACGGCAACTATTCAGTATCAACACAACGGGTGGGTTGTGCATCCCATCACCAACGTCTGGGGTTTTACCTCACCTGGTGAGAAGGCCTCCTGGGGGATGCACCTTGGCGCCGGGGCCTGGCTTTGTTCTCATATTTGGGAGCACTACGCTTTTACGGGGGATAAAGAGTTTCTAAAAAGAATGTATCCTGTAATGAAAGGTTCTGTTGAATTTTACCTCGACTGGCTGGTGGAAAATCCGGTTACCGGCAAATTGGTTTCCGGCCCTGCGGTTTCTCCTGAAAATACCTTTGTTGCTCCCGACGGAAGCAACAGTCAGATTTGTATGGGGCCTGCCCACGACCAGCAGGTGATATGGCAGTTGTTTACTGATTTCATTGCCGTGTCAAAAGAATTGGCAATGGAAGATGAAATTGTAAAAGTGGCGGCTGAAGCGAGGGAAAACCTGGCAGGACCAGAGATTGGTTCAGATGGCAGGCTGATGGAATGGCCCGAAGAATTTCCGGAAGTGGAGCCCGGTCATCGTCATATTTCCCATTTGTTCGCATTGCATCCAGGGTCACAAATCAACCAGGAAGAGACGCCTGAACTGACTGCAGCGGCAAAAAAGTCGTTGGATTACCGCATCGAAAACGGAGGGGGACACACCGGCTGGAGCGCGGCCTGGCTGATCAACCAGTATGCGCGGTTGTATGAAGCTGAAAAAGCCCTTGAAAGCCTGAACACCGTTTTGTCGAGGAGTGTTGCTCCCAACCTTTTCGGGTTACATCCCCCTTTTCAGATTGACGGAAATTTTGGAACAACTGCCGGGATTGCAGAAATGCTGATTCAAAGTCATGCCGGGGCAATCCGTCTTTTACCCGCTTTACCAAAAGCCTGGTCGGCAGGCGAAGTAAGAGGACTGAAAGCAAGAGGAGGTTTTGAAATTGATTTAAAGTGGGAGAACAATGAATTAACCACGGCAGAAATAAGTTCGGAAAGGGGAGAGGCAGCAAAAATCAGGTATAAGGAGAAAGAAATGACGCTTAACCTGAAAAAGGGGAAGAAGAAAATCATCAGATTATCGGATTTTTAATTTATCCATTCGAATAAATGCCACCAAGACACGAAGACACAAAGGATTCACCAAGATTATGAGAAACACTCGTGATGCACGATTACCAGGGCAGGTTCGCCATCAGAAAAGGCAACTGGAAACTTGTTGATGATGAATTATACAATTTAGAGGCTGACCTGGAAGAAAAAAATAATGTTGCTGCTGATAATCCAGGGATTGTCGACGAACTGAAAGCTCTCCTCAAAAAACAGCAGGATGACGGATATTCCGTAAAGAGATAAGCGGAGACCGGAGACCGGAAAACGGCCCCGATTCAATCGGGGGGAGACCGGAGACCGAAGACCGGCCCCGATTGAATCGGGGGGAGACCGGAAAACGGAGACCGGCCCCGATTGAATCGGGGGGAGACCGGAGACAGGGTACCCCGATTCAATCGGGGACGAACCTAAGTGTTCGCCCTAAGCGCAAAGAGCCAAGCGGAAAACGGACAACGGAGACGGGATGAATAAACCACCCGGATGACTATGTG
>CAYMXK010000122.1:0-8088 GCA_964393915.1 uncultured Prolixibacteraceae bacterium | reverse complement strand
AAGCGGAAAACGGACAACGGAGACGGGATGAATAAACCACCCGGATGACTATGTGACCTTTGCGGTCTATTTTTTTAAGGCAACCTCTTTTTTTTTAATTTGAGATTTTCAACAGACTATTTTAAGGAAATCTAACCGACTTTATTGAAAAAATCATACTTTTGAAAGCAGTATTAATAATCATCGGTTGTTTGACTGATGTGTGCTATTTTTATAAGATGAAAAAGAAAAGTGTCTTTAATCCAGTGTGGTATCTTTTGCTTTTCCTGGCTTTTTGTTCATGTACCTTTATTAATAACTCGAAGGATAAGTCGGTGGATAAACCCTTGAATATACTGATTATATCGGCCGATGACCTTACATACAATACCATCGGAGCCTTTGGTTGCCAGGTAAAAGACATCACACCGAATATTGACAGGCTTGCGGAGGAAGGTGTAAGATTTACCCATGCATACAACAATACCGCAGTTTGCCAGCCATGCAGGCAGTCGTGGCTTACTGGTCTTTATCCGCATAACAACGGAGCTGAAGGCCTGGAGCCCCTTGATGACCATATCACCACCCTTCCCGGGATACTAAAAATGGCCGGGTATGTGAATGGCATACTGGGTAAAGAGATGCATCATCAACCTGTTGAAAATTTCTTTTGGGATTTTATTCCTTACAAAACTGAGAAGGATTCTGTCTGGCGAAAGGGGCACTCAAGAAATCCCGGCTTGTTTTATGAATATTCCAAACGTTTCTTCGACCTCGCCAAAAGTGAAAAAAAGCCCTTCTTTTTTTCTGTTAACTCTCACGACCCGCACAGGCCATTTGCCGGAAGTGCCGCCGATAGTACCACCTGGGGGGCAAATATGCCACCCATAACAAGGATTTACCATCCTGATGAGATTGAAATGCCTGGATATCTTCCTGATATTCCCGATGTCAGGAAGGAGGTCGCCCAGTACTACAATACAGTGTACCGATGTGACCAGAGCCTTGGTGCGGTTTTGAGGGCGCTTGACGAAAGCGGACTTAAAGAGAATACCCTGGTTATTTTCCTGAGCGACCACGGGGCCGCATTCCCTTTCGCAAAATCTCAATGCTATCTTAACAGTACAAAAGCCCCTCTGATTATCAGGTGGCCCGGAAAAACAGATCCGGGTTCGGTGGATAATGACCATCTGATTTCAGGGACCGACCTGATGCCAACCCTGCTTGAAGCGGCTGGGATTGAGTTGCCAGCGGATCTGGACGGAGTCAGCTTTTTGCCCATCCTTTTAAAGGAGGATGATAACGGAAGGCCTTATGTTTTTTCCGCCTATTACCAGATTTTTGCCCGGATCAGGTACCCGATGAGAAGTGTGCAAAACAAGGAGTTTGGGTATATTTATAATTTCTGGTCTGACGGTAAAACTGCCATGACAGGGGATGCAACCGGTGGGCTAACCTGGAAAGCGATGGTCAGGGCGGCAGAGACCGATCCTGAAATTGCCAAAAGGGTCGAACTCTACCGACACCGGGTAAGAGAGGAGTTTTACGACTTTGTTAAGGATCCTGATGCACTGAAAAACCTTATTGATGATCCGGCCTATGCTGACAAGATAAATGAATTCCGGGAAATGATGTCTGAAGCAATGCTGCAGTACAATGATCCGGCATATGAAGTTTACCTTGAAAGAAATGAACCGGGACGGGTGGAAGCATTCATGGAGCTGCAAAGGGAAAAGGCTAAGAAAACCAAGCCAAATGTCCATTTCTGAAATCAGCACTCCCTCACTCCTGCGAAGGCAGGAAACCAGTCAATGTCCACTGGATTCGCACTTTCATGAGAATGAGGGGCAGGAGTAGAAATGAGATAAATACCATTAAAAACTAACAATTATATGAGATGAAAATAAATCTATCTGCCAAAATAGTATCTGTTTGTTTATTGGGCCTTGTAAACCCCGGATGTTCAATTAAAGATCAAACGAATGCTGATGCTCCAAGGCCAAATTTTCTCATCCTCATTTCCGACGATCAAAGGTGGGACCAGGTCAGCTACCCCGGAAACCAGATTATCCCTGAACTGAAGACACCCAACCTTGATGGTCTTGCTTCACAGGGAGTCTATTTTGCCAATGGCTTTGTTACTTCTCCGATATGCGCTGTATCCAGGGCTTCCATCATGACCGGGAGATATGTGAGTACGCATGGAATGAACCATTTCAACACCCCCTTAAGAGAGGATGTATTAGTGAATACCTATCCTGCCCTTTTGAAAACGGCCGGATACAGAACGGGAGTGCTCGGTAAATGGGGGATGGGTATGAAAGGAACTGAAGAGATTTTTGATGTAGTTAATGCCTGGTACAATCAGGGAGCCTATTTTCATGAAACCGACAGCGGTACCATTCACAATTCGGTCTGGCTGGCAGCCAAAACTAAGGAGTTTCTGGCTTCCGTAACCCCGGAGCAGCCATTTTGTCTGACGGTTTGCTATAAGTCCCCCCATCATCCCTACCAGCCGGATGTGAGGGACAGTACTCTTTTTAAAGATGTTTTTATTCCGCATAGAACATCTGATTCTCCTGAGGCATATGCCAGCATGGCTTCCCATGTAATGGAAGGGTCGCTTAACCGTTGGTGTTATTTTGATGAAAGGAAGGATGAAGAAACCAGGGAGGATTTTGAGAAAAACTTCCTCAGGTGCGTTATCAGCCTCGACAGGTCTGTGGGTGAAATAATGAAATCACTGCAGGAATTTAATCTTGATGAAAATACTGTGGTAATTTTTCTTTCAGACAACGGGTATTTATGGGGCGAACATGGTTTAGGGGGAAAGTGGGTCCTTTACGAAGAGTCGATACGTGTTCCGATTATAATCAGATGGCCCGGAATGCCCGAAAAAAACAGAGGCAGATTGCTTCAGCAACTGGCTCTCAATATCGATATTGCCCCAACCATTCTTGACATGGCAGGAATAGAACTTCCCGAAGTGATGGACGGCAAAAGTATGTTTCCTTTGATGAAGGACACGGAAAGTGATTTCCGTGAGGACTTTTTTATGGAGCATGACAGTGTAATAAGTGTAAAAAATCCGATTCCGGATAGTTACGGGATCAGAACAAAAGACTGGAAATATATCAGATATGTAAATGTGGAACCTGAAGTTGAAGAGATGTACCATGTGGGTGCCGATCCATTAGAAATGAAAAATCTTATTGATAATGAAGAATTTAGCCATATTAAAAATGATTTAGTAAAAAGGTATGAGGGTTACATGCGAAAATTTGCCAAATGAAATCTGTCCTTGGTTTACTTTATATACTGGACCGTTTGAAACAGAAACCATTGATGAATCCTGTGGCGGTCGGGTTTAGTTATTCATAACAACGTCAGGGTCATCCCTCCTTGCCGGGACAAGTAATTGCAAATAAAAATTAAAAACAATTATTCAGATGGAGAAAAAGCAAAGTATTATGCTAACAATTTTTCTGATGCTTCTGATAACGGTTCCATACGGTCCTTTATCAGGTCAGACCGCCGGCAGGCTGGTTGCCGGTGAAAACAGGGATAATAAAATCGTTCATTGGTCATTCGATAACGATATTCCCGGCTACGCCATAAACAATCTCCCGGACAGAAGGGACTCCATTTATGGGAAATACGGTCATGTTGCGGGAATTCAAGGGAAGGCACTGTCATTTGACGGGTTCAGGACCTACATAAAAACCTCCTGGTTTGATCAGCAGGATATGACCGGGGCGTTTACAATTGAGTCGTGGGTTGCTCCGGCGATGTATCCGTGGTCACAGTGTCCGGTGTTTGATTGTTCTGACCAGAGAATGAAAGGGTTCTTTTTCGGAATTGATGAAATTGGGCGTGTTGTCTTCAGGATTGCGGCAGGCAGTTCGTGGTATGAAGTCAGGTCAGATGCAACCCTTCCTCTAAGGAAGTGGTCACATATTGCCGCTGTTTATAAGGCAGACAGTCAGATCACTCTGTTCATTGACGGTGAAAATGCCGCATCTGTTAACATTGAAGGTACCTATATTCCTCCGTTCAGGAACGCTTCCGCTACAATTGGAAGAAGCAGGGGTTCACAGGTATGGCACGAGAGCCAGCTCACCACTGCCGATACCCATTTTTTTATGGATGGACTGCTGGATGAGATTTCCATAGCGGGGAGAGCAAAAACCGGGACAGAAATTAAAGACTATATTTCGGGACTGGGGAATATTGCTGAACCGGTTCTGACTGAACGTGGTGCATTCCCCAAAGGTCCGGTTGGATCGGGAAGTTTTGGGGCATTTTACTCCAGGCTTGACTACTATAAGGAGTGGGACGACATGTGGAGGGTAAGCGACAAACCCGATGTTTTTGTGCGGTTTGACAATTCACCGGTTCAGTTTGTATTTTGGAGAGGCACCAGTTTTGTGCCACACTGGGTTTCAGAGAATGATATATGGTACACCAACGAATGGCTGGAAACCTGGGGGGCAGATGTGGTCAGCTGTGCCGAGCCCATCATGGACCGTGATACCAGGTATTCGCACGTCAGGATAATTGAGAATAGTGCTGCACGGGTGGTTATTCACTGGCGGTATGCACTGTCGGATGCCTTCTATAATTTTGCGGCCGTGTCGGATGATGGCAGGGGGGAATGGTGCGACGAGTATCATATCATTTATCCGGACCATGTGGGAATAAGAAGAATGGAACTGCACTATTCCAAACCTGAACGAAAGCACGACTGGGTGGAGCAGATCGTCCTGACTGCTCCAGGGCAATATCCGGGTGATCTAATTGAAAAAGAGAGCATATCCCTTGTTAACATGCAGGGAGAGATAAAGAATTACCTCTGGCACGAAAATCTTGAGATACAGATGCCAGAGCCAAAGGGAGCAAATATCTCCTACGTAAACCTTAAATCGGAATACCGGCCGTTTTTCATCATCCCGCCCGATCCGGTGAAAACGGTGGAAGGTAACTGGGATTCACCTTTTTTCAGAACATACGCTGCAAATCACGCCATGAACGGCTACCGGCCGAATCCAGTGCCTTCTGTTTACGGATGGTGGAACCACTGGCCAGTGGCCCAGATACCCGGTGACGGGCGCTGGGTGGTTACACCCGACAAACCCGGCCATTTTAACCTGACTACTTTCGTGCAATGGAATGATTTAAGCAAAACCGATAAAACCAGGACCCGGATAATGTTACAGGGAATGACCAACGAAGGAGCCGCGGAACTTGTGCCTCTTGCCAAATCATGGCTTCATGCACCTGAAATGGTTATTGCTTCAGAAGGATATAAGGGTGGAATTTATGATGAGGCAGAGAGGGCCTGGGTTCTTGAAAAGACCTCTGGAAAAGTTGTGCCCCTTGAGTTCAATATCAGGGCAACTGAACAATCTCCCTTAATAAATCCGGCTTTTATTATTAAGAATTGGGGTGAGCAACACGCAACTCTCTCTCTTAATGGCAAAGCCATGGTGCCTGACGAAGATTTCAGACAGGGTATCCGGAAAGGAACGGACGGTGATGATTTGATCATTTGGATCAGGCTCAACAAGCAGGATACAGTTGAAATTTCACTGAAATGATAAACCTGGTTACAGTTTAAAATCCGATCTGAATTACTTGTGAATATGGGACAAAGGAAAATCTTTTTAACTCGCTTGTTTTCTGGAATACTGATGCTGTTTCTGTTTTTGTCGTGCGGTAAGCAAGGTAAACAAAAACCAAATGTCATCATATTCTTCACGGATGACCACGGAACGCTTGATGCCGGCTGCTATGGGGCCACAGATCTGCATACGCCTAATATTGACCGGTTGAGCAGGTCTGGGGTAAGGTTTACGCAAGCTTATGCGCATACCGTTTGCTGTCCCAGCAGGTCTGCACTGCTCACAGGCAGGCACCCCCAGAGGTCAGGGATAAATGACTGGACCCAGAATGATGCACATGCTGCTGAGAAGGGGCTCAACATGCCATTAAGTGAAGTGACTATTGCAGAGGTTTTGAAGGAGAATGGTTACAGAACCGGACTTTTTGGGAAATGGCATCTTGGGGCAGACCTTGAACACGGTCCGCTTGAGCAGGGATTTGACACTTTTTATGGCCACCGGGGTGGTTTTATTGACAACTATGTACACTATTTTCTTCACGGAAAGGGATTTCACGATCTCTGGCAAAACAATGAAGAGATTTTTGAGAGAGACAGTTATTATCCATCATTAATGACTGAAAAGGCCATAGATTTTCTTGATGAAAACAAAAATCAGCCATTTTTTCTCTATGTGGCTTTCAATTTACCCCATTATCCTGAACAGCCCGATTCACAGTTTATTGCTATAAATGAACATTTAAGCGAGCCGCGTAGGTCATACGCAACAGTCATCTCGACCGTAGATGACAAGATTGGCCAGATTATGAACAAGCTCGAAGATTTAAAACTTCTCGATAACACCCTGGTCATTTTTATGGGTGACAACGGCCATTCCACCGAAGAAACTATGATAAGGTTTGATGATCACCTCAGCGGGCTTCCAAAGGGCACGGATTATTGCGCGCACGGAGGAGGCGGATATACGGGCAAGTGGAGAGGGGCAAAAGGCGGCTTTCTTGAAGGCGGCATCAGGGTTCCGGCCATCATTAGTCATCCTGGTCATATTCCGGAAAATGAGACCAGGGACCAGGCCATTACTATTATGGACCTATTTCCCACAATTTGCGAGATTACAGGCAGTAAATTGCCCGGTTGCGTTATCGACGGATTTAGCCTGCTGCCGGTTATTGAGTCAAAAAGTGCAATTTCAGGACATCCGGTACTCTATTTCCAATGGCGGGATCAATGGGCTGTCAGGGAAGGAAAATGGAAATTGATCGTGAACGGGCGTGATACCACAGGTAAATTTTATGGGCGCCCTCAAAAAGAGGAAAAAATGGAATCACCTTACCTGGCGAACCTTGAAGATGAACATCCTGAGGAGCGGAATTATGCGTCAGAGTATCCTGAAATAGTTGAAAAGCTGACAAAATTGTATACTATTTGGTCGGAAGATGTATTTGGAACCAATCTTGAACCCAATCCGGAAACCATGTAATCACACAATAAAAGTCACTCCTTTTATGGGAATCTAAAATCGACGGTGGGTGGGCCTTGGTCAAAAATGCAATTGATCTAAGAAGTCCATTCAACCGCAAGGACGCAAGGAAAACAAAAACAAAATGCTAATATGATCTGCAGCAATATTTTTTTACATTTAGGCTTTTTAAAAGTATAAAACTATGTACAAGAAATTTCTTCCCATTAAAGTTATGTTTTCCCTTATCCTGATGCTTTTGTTTATAGCCGGGATATCTGCTCAGGTGCCTGCTCCAAAAGAGCATTTTGGTTTTTCTCCGGGCGATGACCGCATGATGTTTTTGTATGAAGACTTAATGAAGTACATGGAAAAACTGGCAGAAGTCTCCCCTGAGGTGCACATCGAAGAGGTGGGTAAAACAGAAATGGGACGGCCCATGTATATTGTTTTCGTGTCGTCGGAAGAAAATATCCGCAACCTGCATACATTGCGCGACATTAACCGCCAACTCGCTTTGGACCAGATACCACCAGGAACCTCCAGGGAAGAATTAATGGAAAAAGGGAAGGTGTTTTTCTTTTCGACACTGAGTATGCATGCCACCGAAGTTGGGCCTGTACAGGCTTTCCCCCTGACAGTTTATGAACTGATTGCCGGCACCGACCCCCGGCGGGAGCTTATTCTGAAAAATACCGTTGCCATGTTTATTCCACACAACCCGGATGGAATGAACATGATAGTTGAGCACTACAACAAATACAAGGGTACCCCCTTAGAAACCAGCAGTATGCCGGGTGTATACCACAAGTATGCAGGACACAATATCAACCGTGATTTTGTTACCCTGAGTCAGAAAGAGAATCAGGTGGTAGCCGACATTTATTCCACCCAATGGTATCCTCAGGCTATGGTCGAAAGACATCAGATGGGTTCTACCGGTCCCCGTTTTTTTATTTCACCTCCCCACGACCCTATTGCCGAGAATGTAGATGCCGGAATCTGGAACTGGATGCGTGTTTACGGTTCG